>CAZEGV010000009.1:0-53036 GCA_964511645.1 uncultured Cytophagales bacterium | reverse complement strand
GTGACTGTTACATGTAAATGAGAATGATTTTCAAAAACTTTCGGACAGATATGTTCTAATGTAGAATCAATCATAAAACAACCAATGTAAGCCCATCTCTACAACTCTGCGTTGTCCTCTGTATAACGGTGTTTCTTGGTAACTAGTATCATAACCTACATTTTGATTCTCATTACGTTTCTGGTTCAAGTGGTTCATTCTTAAATACAGTGTAAACCTATTTTTAACTTGCATTTGAGCGAAAACCCCTACAATCATATAATCATTTACTTTATAAGTGTCTTGAATGTAAAATTGTGCTAAAGAAGGGTTATACATATCAGCATAATAACCTGACCTGTACGAGGCATCAACACCTATTTTGTACTCCATTCTCACACTTTTATATCGACCTTTATAATACAACTGCTGATGTACTAATGTTTTAGGTAATCTTAATACGCTATTATTTTCTAACTGGTTTACCGTTAGTTTCCCTTTCCATACAATACGTTTTTTGACTATTAATTTATATGAAATCCCATAATTAGAATAATTCAGTTTACTTAATAACTGCTCTGGTTCATTTCCCTGAGCAAAATATTGATAACTCTCTATCGAAATATAATGTAAAAAAGGTTTTAATTTTAATACATTCTTGAGTTCAATAGTCGGTTCTACTGCCAGTACACTTGTTTTGGTATCGTCAAAGGTATTCAACCATTGGTGATAACCTCCATGATAAAAAGTATTAAATAAACTAGATGGGTTTATAGATGATTTATAGCTTATTTTACCATATTTAGAAGAAGATAATACCGCTTTATATTGGTGATACCCTCTATCTGACCAAGTATAATTAGCCGATAATTGAAGGGATTTAACAGGTATAATGTGTAGATTCGCACCAGCGTAAGTTTCATTAAAATTCACTTCGTACAAAGAGTCTTGTACGTTATAGCTAATCTGCCTATTCTTAGCGAACACATCTACAGAGAACGTTTTTTGTGTGTACCTCAATCCTATTTTGTTTTCATACTCAGTATAAACCAACGAATCCTTAAATGAATTGGTAGTTGTAACAGCAGTATCCAAAAAGTATTGTTCGTTATTATTGACATCATTGTCCAAAAACTGAACTTTCTGACGGTTACGGTCAAACTCATGGTAAACAAATAATCCTTCTTGTCTTCTTGTTGTGTCACTAGGATCTACTACACGTACTTGATGGTACAACTTCCACCTATTCTGTTTGTCCCAAGACCTAAAAGACCTCAAACGCTCTATTGCTACATCATTATAGATGTTTTCTTCATAAGTAAAGTTAGAGTCTATTACCGCTCCACCCAACTCATCTACCCGATGATCCATAAAAGCGTAAGTCAAAAAGGCATTATAACGCCCAGAATACGAGCGGTAAGAAGCGTGTAACCTTCCTCCGTAATGATTCACCATTCGATCATCTGAACCTGTCACACCAAATAACCTATCAGAAGAAATACGGTCAAAATCAAGCCCTACATTAAGTCTATATCCAAAATTGGTGGCAAATCCCCCTGTAAAAGTTTCTACCCCATTTCCATTAATATTGATATTAATGTGAGAAAATGGAGAGTATGTATCGTAAAATTTATTCTCTTTCACCCTATATGCTTTATATGTATCCAAGCCAAGGTGTCTCCCTGATTTTAACACAGGAATACGGGTAAGCGATTGTGCCGCTGTACCGTAAGTACCTAAGGTCTGGTATGGTTTAAAACTCCAAGTATTCAACTGAAAAAGATGAATATCTTCCTGTAAAGTATCAATGGTATAAAGTTTATCCTGTCCCCTTTTTATATCTTCCAAAAGAAAAAAGTGGGTAGTTTTTGCATTATAAGTGATAGAATCACTTTGTGCTTGTACAAAAACAGGGATTAAACCCAAGCTAAATAATATGACTTTTAACTGTTTCAATAAATTCTTGATTTTTATTTCCTACAAAGTTAATCTTTATTGGAATATAGCCCCACGAAACTGAAGATAAATATCCTTCCAACAATGTTCCTTTTATTTTCACAAAATCTTTTTCTGTCATCAAGACCGTAGCCTCCTCTTTTTGAGCCACTTCCGCTATTTGTTTTATCTCCTTTTCTGTGTAATTATGATGGTCAGGAAAAGAAAAAGATTTCACTATATCAAACACCTCAGCTACCTCTCTCTGAAATAATTTATTTTGAGCAATTCCACTCATTAATACTACCTTAGGTTGCACCTCTCCCTCTTCTATTACAGCATTAGCGTAAGCCACATAAGAGAAAAAAACAAGAGCCGTATTATTGTACTTTTTAATACTATTTGTTATACTATTTTGCTCCTTAATACTTATATTTTTAGGACATTTTGAAACCACTATAACCGAAGCCCTACTCGCCCCACTTCTTACCTCTCTCAGCATCCCCGTAGGCAAACAATAACCCTTTGTAAACAAACGCCCATAATCTGTCAACAACACCTTACATTTACTTTCTAGCCAACGGTGTTGATAAGCATCATCAAGTAAAACAATACCTGTATTAGGATTCCCTTTTAACAACTCAGTCATCCCAAATACCCTGTCCTCACAAACTGACACAGTCAAATCATTCTTATATTTTCGATAAATTTGTAAAGGCTCATCTCCCACTTCTACAGCTGTATCCTCATCATTTACTTGCCGATAACCTTTAGTTTTTCGACCATATCCCCTACTCAATATCCCTAACTCATACTCAACACTCAGCACATCTATCAAAAACTCAATATGAGGAGTTTTACCAGTACCTCCCACTGTCAAATTTCCCACACAAATAGTAGGCACATCAAAGCTAATAGATTTCAAAATATTCTTATCAAAAAGAACATTTCTAAACCAACTCACCAGAGCGTATAGCCACGAAAAAGGAAATAAAAGATACTTCAAAAAAGACAACATAAAACCCATTCAAAATAAATATTCTATAAAGTAACGCAAAAAATCAGAGTCCATTACAAAAAAAAACAGAAATGGACAAAACCCTTCGTTATTCCACTTCGGGTCAGGCTATCCGTTATATCTTTTTTATCATTATTTTAGAACAAAAAAGGATGCCACTACTATCCCTTTTGCAGCACTTCGTACTACTTTATATTATTGTGGATAATTTTACTTCTTTAGTAAACTAAGAAGCCTTATCTTTACAATCGATAAAATACGACTAATACAGTGGGAGAAGAAAACAAAGCAAACTATTCAGCAGGTAATATTCAAGTTCTTGAAGGACTAGAAGCAGTAAGAAAGCGTCCTGCGATGTATATTGGAGATGTAGGACCGAGAGGATTGCATCATTTAATTTGGGAAGTAGTAGATAACTCAATTGATGAAGCACTTGCTGGTCATTGTGACTCTATCATTATCAAACTCCACCCCGACAACTCAGTATCTGTACAAGATAATGGTCGTGGGATTCCTACAGATTTTCACGAAGGTCAAGGAAAATCAGCTCTAGAGGTTGTAATGACTGTACTACACGCTGGTGGTAAATTTGATAAAGATACTTATAAAGTATCTGGTGGATTACACGGTGTAGGTGTTTCTTGTGTAAATGCACTTTCCTCCAAACTAGAAGTTACAGTATACCGAAACGGGGCAATCTCTCAGCAAGAATACGCAAAAGGGATTCCTCAATATGACGTAAAAGAAATCGGAAAAACTGACAAAGCAGGTACTACCGTACAGTTTTGGCCAGACGAAAGTATTTTTGACGAAACAACAATTTATGTATATGACATTGTAGCCAAACGTATACGTGAGCTAGCTTATCTTAACAAAGGGATTACTTTATATCTTATTGATGAACGTGAAACAGATGAAGACGGTCAATTTTTGGAAGAACGTTTTCACTCAGACGGAGGACTTAAAGAATTTGTTACTTACCTAGATCAATCTCGTGAGCAATTACTCCCAGAGCCAATCTATATGTCAAAAGAGGATGGAGATATTCCTGTAGAAGTCGCTATTACATACAACACCTCTTATATGGAAAATGTTTATTCATACGTGAATAACATTAATACAAGAGAAGGAGGAACTCACGTAGCAGGTTTCAGAAGAGCATTGACCCGTACCCTTAAAAATTATGCCGACAAAAATGGCATGCTAGACAAACTAAAAGTAGACATTGCAGGAGATGATTTCCGTGAAGGGCTGACAGCAATTATTTCTGTAAAAGTAGCAGAACCTCAGTTTGAAGGACAAACAAAATCTAAGTTAGGGAATAGAGATGTATCTAAAGCCGTAGATGCTGTCGTTGCTGAAATCATCAACGATTACTTGGAAGAGAATCCTAAACAAGCCAAATTAATAGTTGACAAAGTAATTATTGCTGCTCAAGCTAGAAACGCCGCACGTAAAGCCCGTGAAATGGTTCAGCGTAAAAACGTAATGAGCGGTAGTGGTTTGCCTGGTAAACTAGCGGATTGCTCTGAAAAAGACCCTGCAAAATGTGAAGTATACCTAGTCGAGGGAGATTCTGCTGGTGGTTCTGCCAAGCAAGGTAGAAACAGAAGATTTCAAGCAATCTTACCTCTAAAAGGAAAAATATTAAACGTAGAAAAAGCACAAGAGCATAAAATCTACGATAATGATGAGATTAAAAACATCTTAATGGCATTAGGAGTTTCTTTTGGACGTGAAGATGATCAAAGGGCTTTAAATCTTGATAAATTACGTTATCATAAAATCGTAATCATGACCGATGCAGATATTGACGGTAGTCATATCCGTACGCTTATTCTTACGTTCTTCTTCCGTTATATGAAGGAAATTATAGATCAAGGATATTTGTACATCGCTCAGCCGCCTTTGTACCTTGTGAAAAAAGGGAAAGAAATGCGTTACTGTTGGACAGAAGAAGAAAGACTGGGACATATCAAAGAACTCGGAAAAGGAAAACCAGAATCAGTCAGTATACAAAGATACAAAGGTCTTGGAGAGATGAACCCTGACGAACTTTGGCATACTACTATGGATCCAGAAAAACGTGTATTAAAAAGAGTAATGATTGAATCGGATCAAGGGTCTGATTTATTATTCTCTACACTTATGGGAGATGAAGTAGCACCACGTAGAGACTTTATCGAGGAAAATGCTCGATATGCTAAAGTGGATGCCTAAATACCGAATAAAATAATTTTAGCTAATAAAAAGCCTGTTTTATTGAATTAAAACAGGCTTTTTTATAAACCTAGTGCAATGAACTTACCCTATAAGAATACTGATAAATCTATTATAAAAGACATCAACAGCAACGACTTAATTAGTAGAGACTTAAGCTGGTTATTGTTTAATTATAGAGTACTGGAGCAAGCCAAAAATCCTAATCGTAGTATTTTAGAACGATTAAAATTTTTAGCAATTACCGCATCTAACTTGGATGAGTTCATGATGATTAGAGTGGGTAGTTTGTATAATTATCTCGATTATGACAAGATTAGAGTTGATTATAGTGGGCTAAATGAACACGTTTTTAAAAACATATTATTTGATGAGATTCACACTTTTAGTAAAACTTGCAATAGTTACCTAAAAGATAACCTCTCTCCTCTTTTTAAAGAAAACAATTTCCTACTCCTCAAATACAGTGAACTAACGGAAGAAGAAAAGCGAAAAGCGAAATACTATTTTAATAAAACAGTATTCCCTATGCTTACGCCAATGGTTTATGACTCCTTCCATATATTCCCTTCGTTAATTGGTAAAGCACTAATCTTGGGCATAGAGACTAAAGGAAGTAAAAAAGAAAAGGATAATAAAATCAAAACCTCTTTTATACAAATCCCAAAAAACATCCCCAGTTTCTATGAAGTAGACCGAAACGGTAAAACAGCATTTATCCCTATAGAAGACATTATTACCGAGCATATTGAAAAGGTGTACAAAAAAGTTCGTATCGAGTCCGTTTCTATTTTCAGAATCAGTAGAAATGGGGATTTTGAATATGATGAAGTTGATGAGTCTGAACGTACCTTTGTAGAAGAAATCAAGCACAAACTCAAGAAAAGAAAAACTGGTAGAATTGTTAGACTAGAAACTAATGATGATGCTTCTGAGCGCCTTCTTAAGTTACTTATAAATCAGTTTAACTTAGAAAAATGTAACATAGTCAAATCTCAGCTAATTGATTATACCCGTCTATGGCAAATCGTTAAGCATCCTAAACTCAAAAGACTATTACCTAAACGAAAAAAAACTGTTGCTCCCTTGTTTAACCAACAAGAAATCAATCACGAAACTATTTTACCCCTATTAGCAAAAAAAGATTTAGTCTTACACCATCCTTACAATAGTATAGAAAGTGTGATGCAGTTACTAGAGTCAGCAGCAATAGACGATCAAGTGCTAGCTATTAAAATTACAATCTATCGTCTAGCTAACAACTCTAGGGTAACTACTGCATTACAAAAAGCAGCAGAAAACGGAAAGCACGTTTCTGTATTATTTGAAGTAAAGGCTAGGTTTGATGAAGAAAATAATATAAATGAAGGTCGTAGATTAGAAAAAGCAGGTTGTTTTGTTATTTACGGAATCCCTAGTGTCAAAACACATACCAAACTACTAATGATTATCCGCAAAGAAAAAGGAGATAATATCAGACGGTATGTACATATGTCCAGCGGTAACTACAATGAAGACACGGCAGGATTATATACAGATATCAGCTATCTTACATCTAACAGAGTATATGGAAATGATGTATCAGAATTTTTCAACGTAATTACAGGACACTCTTACCCAGACTATTACAACAAACTTATTACTACCCCTGGTGATATGCGTGCTAAATTAGTACGTATGATTAGAAAAGAAGTAAGTCATGCTAAAAAAGGAGTGAAAAGTGGGATTATTATCAAGGTAAATAGCCTTGAAGATAAAGAAACAATACAAGAATTATACAAAGCATCTCAAGCAGGAGTGCCGATTAAACTTATCGTACGAGGGATTTGCTGTTGTAGACCTAATAGAAAAGGCTTAAGTGAAAATATTCAAATCAAATCTATTGTAGGAGATTATTTGGAGCATTCTCGCATTTATTATTTCCACAATAATGGAGAACCTCGTGTATATGGAGGTAGTGCGGATGTGATGGTACGTAGCTTTGACAAAAGAATTGAATCATTATACAAAGTAGAAGGTACTGCTATGCAAACATTTATGGCTATTCTTGATTACTCGTTACGAGATGAAAAAAACTCTTTCATTATGCAAGAAGATGGGGAATACATAACTCTAAAAACCAAAAGCAAAAAACCATTTGATATCCATATCGAATTCTACAAACTTACAGAGGATGAAGTATTAAATGTGACACTCTTTTAATATAACCCGATGAAAAAAAAAATAGATCAACTTACAGACTTACTTAATTTCTATAACCATCAATATTACTTAGAAGATATTTCTGAAATACCAGACAAGAAATTTGATACCTTATTAAAAGAACTTCAAACATTAGAACAAAAACATCCCCAATACAAAAGAATTGACAGCCCTACACAGCGAGTTGGTGGCACAATTAATAAATCATTTCCTAGTGTAACGCATCAATACAAGATGCTTTCTCTTGGAAACACCTATAATGAAGAAGACCTAGAGAATTTTGATAAACGCATACAAAAAGAGCTAGAAGGAGAAGACTATGAATATATTTGCGAGCTTAAATACGATGGAGTTGCCATTAGCCTACGCTACGAAAATGATGTTTTTGTTTTAGGTGCTACTCGTGGAGATGGTACACAAGGAGATGATATTACTGATAACCTAAAAACCATCAGCACTATTCCACTTAAAACACCAAAACCGTCTCTTTGGGAGAAGTTTGAAGTAAGAGGAGAAGCTTTTTTACCAAAAAAAGGATTTGAACGCATCAATAAAGAGCGAGTTAAGGCTGGAGAGGATTTACTAGCCAACCCTAGAAACACTTGTAGTGGAACGCTAAAAATGCAAGACTCTTCGGTAGTTGCTTCCCGTAAAGTAGATGCTTATATCTATGGTTTGTACGGGAAAAATCTTGATGTAAAAACGCATGAAGAAGCTTTATTAAAATTATCCAAAATTGGTTTTAATGTCCCCACTCATTGGAGAAAATACCAAAATATAACAGAAATACTTCAATACATAGACTTCTGGAGAGAAAAACGTCATGAGCTTCCACTCGAAACAGATGGAATTGTCATTAAAATCAACAACCTATCACAACAAGAGCAAATAGGTTATACAGCCAAAAGTCCCAAATGGGCAATTTCATATAAATATGAATCAGAATCAGCAGAAACGTTGCTCGAATCCATCACTTATCAAGTAGGTAGAACTGGTGCTATTACTCCTGTAGCCAATCTCTCCCCTGTTCAACTAGCAGGAACAACGGTGAGAAGGGCTTCTTTGCACAATGCCAACGAAATAGAACGACTAGGTTTACACTATAATGATATTGTATCAGTAGAAAAGGGTGGGGAAATCATACCAAAAGTAACGGGGATTAACTTATTGTTACGTAAAATTGATTCCAAACCTGTATCTTACATCACCAATTGTCCAGCTTGTAACACAGCACTTATTAGGATCAAAGGAGAAGCATCACACTACTGTCCTAGTGCCAATACTTGTCCACCACAAATCACAGGAAGGTTACAACATTTTATTCAGCGAAAAGCAATGAATATAGATGGGATTGGCAGTGAAACAATCGAACAATTATTTAAGGAAAGCCTAATAAAAAATCCATCTGACTTATATAGTTTAGTATATGATGATGTTATCAAGCTAGAAAGATTTGCCGAAAAATCTGCAAAAAAGCTCATTCAAGGTATCAATGATTCTAAAAAAATGCCTTTTCATAAAGTATTGTTTGCAATAGGAATCCGCTATGTAGGTGCTACTACAGCAGAAAAGCTCTGCCAACACTTTGGAAACATTGATGCTATCGCTTCCGCTAATAAAGAAACACTTGAAGAAGCCCCTGAAATAGGAGAAAAAATAGCACTCAGTTTGTTAGATTATTTTAAAGATGATGAAAATCAACTCTTTATAAAAGAATTAAAAACTCATGGCTTATCAATGGCCATAACAGAACTTGAAGCACCTGTATCAGCTATTTTGAAAGATTTATCATTTGTGATCTCTGGTGCATTTGAAAAATACAGTAGAGATGAAATCAAAGAATTAATCAAGAAAAATGGTGGAAAATTATTATCTTCGATTTCTGGAAAACTTAACTACCTTGTAGCTGGGGACAAAATTGGTCCGAGCAAACTAGAAAAAGCAACAAAATTAGGCATCAATATCATTTCTGAACAAGATTTGGACACAATGATTAACAAAGCTTAAAGCATATGTTAAAAAAAATAAGTTTAAAATTAGGGATAAAAAGATCTCTCAAAAAAGATAATACAAAAAGAGCTTTTATTCCTTTTGAAAAAGCATCAAAAATAGGGATTATGGTCAGTAATAGACAGCACTATAATTTAATACAAGAGTTTGCTCAAAATCTAAAGAAAAAAAACAAACAAGTCACCACACTATTTTTTGGGAAACCCAATACATTTCCTCAAAAAAAAGAAGACAATATATTACTAAGCACCAAAGAAATTAATGCTGTTGGTAAAATAAAAAACCCAGAAGCAGAAAAATTCATTAAAAGTGAATTTGATTTTTTGTTTTATCTGAATACTTCGCCTACCTTGCTACTCGAGTCTATATTATTGGCATCTAATGCCAAGTGTAGGGTTGGATTTTACGATGAGCGAAACATTCCATACTGTGATATGTTTTTTCCCGTGGAAGACAAAAACAATATAAAAAAGGCATTAAAAACTGTTGAAAAGTATATTCAAACGCTAAAATGACAACACAAGATAAATTTAGAGGGGTTGGTGTAGCATTAATTACACCATTTAAAGAAGACGGAAGCGTAGATTATAATGGTTTAAAACGTTTATTAGACCATTGTTTTAGCGGAAGCGTAGATTATTTACTTATAAATGGAACTACGAGTGAAGCCTCAACCATCGAACCAGAGGAAAAATTAGAAATCCTTAGCTTTATTGTTAAGAACAATACTAAAAAGCTACCAATCATGTATGGAATTGGTGCTAATAACACCAATCACGTGCTTCAATTGATTGATAAAACACCATTTGAATATATAGATGCGGTATTAACCGTTACTCCTTACTATAACAAACCTAGTCAAGAGGGTTTGTTTCAACACTATACACAAGTAGCAGATAAATCACCTGTACCTGTATTACTTTATAATGTACCAGGAAGAACTGGGGTTAATCTAAATTCAGAGACAACAATTAGGCTTTCTAAACACACTAATATTTTTGGGATAAAGGAGGCTTCTGGTAATATAGAGCAAGCCTTATCAATTGTAAAAGGTGCTCAAAAAGGTTTTATGCTTATCTCTGGAGATGATATGCTTACTGTTCCTTTAATTTCGATTGGGGCTCAAGGAGTGATTTCTGTTTTGGCTAATGCTTACCCAGAAAAATTTAGTGACTTGATACACAACGCACTAAATGGCTCTTTTGTACAGGCCACCAATAGTCTTGTAGACTTTATTGCAATCAATGGCTTATTATACGCCGAAAGTAATCCTGTAGGAATTAAGGAGGTTTTAAAATACAAAGGTGTATGTGGTAATCAATGTAGGCTACCTTTAATCCCTGCTTCAAAAGGATTATCAAAATCTATACAAGAAGCAATGATATAAATACTGTGAAAACACTTCAATTACTTTCTGTTTATTTTTTATTTGGGATTGTTTTTAATGCTTCCGCTAATATTTTGTTAATTCCGATGGATAATTCTCAAACAAATCATCTTAAGGCTTACGGACTTACATATTGGGTTTTAGAAAAAAACTTGGCGTCTGACTGGTTGCTTAATTATCGAGGGGGAAGTTTTGCGATTCCTTATAATACAGTTGTAGAAGAAGAACTCATCATAAGAGGTATTTCATACGAAAACATTAGTAACAATTCATATAGCCTTATTAAAACCCAAATAGCCAGTCCATCAGTCAATATGGATGTAATGAAGCTAGAAAAAGTCCCCAAAATTGCAGTTTATTCACCTAAGTCTAAATTACCTTGGGATGATGCTGTAACACTGGCTCTTACTTATGCCGAAATTCCTTATGATGTGATTTTTGATGACGAAGTACTTGGAAATGAACTCACTAAATATGATTGGCTTCACCTCCATCACGAAGATTTTACTGGACAATATGGTAAATTTTGGGCATCATATCGTAATCAAGCTTGGTACAAAGAGCAACAACGTGCTTATGAGGCTTCCGCCAAAAAACATGGTTTTGCTAAAGTATCTCAGCTAAAACTTGCCGTAGTACATAAAATCAGAGATTTCTGTTCTTCTGGTGGTTTTTTGTTTGCTATGTGTTCTGCTACGGATACTTATGATATTGCCTTAGCGGCAGAAGGAACAGATATTTGTAGTAATGTATTCGACGGAGATCCTGCATCTTCTACTGCTCAGCAAGACTTAGATTATAGCAAAACTTTTGCTTTTAAAGACTTCACGTTGGAACGCTCTCCTTATGTGTATGAGTATTCCTCTATTGACAATAAGCCTTCAGAACGTGGGTTAAAAGAATCGAATGATTATTTTGAGCTGTTTACCTTCTCTGCCAAATGGGACCCTATCCCTACAATGCTTACTCAAAATCACACAAATACAGTAAAAGGTTTTATGGGGCAGACAACTGGATTTAAGAAAAATTTGATTAAATCAGATGTTGTCATAATGGGTGAAAATAATTCTATTGGTGAGGCTAAATATTTACACGGAGTTTATGGCAAAGGATTTTGGTCATTCTATGCAGGGCATGACCCAGAAGATTATCAGCACTTTGTAGGTGAGCCTCCTACTGACCTTAATTTACACCCTAATTCGGCGGGATATCGCTTAATTCTTAATAATATTCTTTTTCCTGCGGCTAAGAAAAAGAAAAGAAAGACTTAGGGATAGAAACGGCATCCTTTTCTTTTTTTGTGTCATATTGAGTTTTCCGAAATATAAAGCACAAAAAAAGAAAAGATATAGTGGATAGCCCGACCGTCACTACGAATTAGTAGGGTGAGCGAAAGGAAAGTTCCTAATAAATAGAAATCAAAAAAAAAATGATTCTATACGATAATAATAGTAGAAATTGGTTTAAGGACATATTAAATAGTTTTAAAAGTAAAACGCTAGTCCTGTTATTTAAACGAGGAGTTTTTGTAATTATACTTTCCTCTGTAAATGTTTATATTGCAACTACATACTGGAATATATCGAGTGTAGCTAGTGAAGGTGTCTTTACGATTGTGGGGATTGCACTATCTATTGTAATGGTTTTCAGAACTAATACTGCTTATGATCGCTGGTGGGAAGGTAGGAAACAGTGGGGGGATTTGGTTAATAATTGCCGAAGTATTGCATTGCTTGTAGATGCCAAACTACCTAAATTTGATGAAGATAATCGACATTTTTTTGCTCGATACATTACTAATTATGCTTTTGCATTAAGTGCACATTTGAAAGGGACGTTTAATAAAGATAAATTATACGATTTAGAAGATGAAGATGTTAAATTACTAGATATCTACCAACATCCACCTAATTTTATTGCCAAGAAACTGTATAGCCGTACGGTTAGATTGTTGGAACAAGGGCATTTAAGCGAATTTATCGAACTAAAAATGTTTGATCACTTAGCTGGTTTTAACTCGATAACAGGTGCTTGTGAGCGAATAAAAAACACTCCTATCCCTTTCTCTTATCGTAGTTATATCAAAACTTTTATCACGTTTTATGTTTTTATGATCCCTTATATCTATGCTGATGACCTTGGATATTTTGGTGTTATTGTTACTGTTTTAGAATTTTGTGTGCTAGCAGGCTTAGAGATGATGGCAGAAGAGATTGAAAACCCTTTTGAAGAAAAAGATAATGATTTACCTACTCACTCATTATCTGTAATGATAAAAAATAATGTATATGAAATATTAGGTTTCTATGAGGAAGTAGAGGACATTCCCGAAAAAGATTTTTATTCTATAATTAATTAACAAAATGATAAATAGATACACATTAGACCATAATAAAACGGATATAGAAGAATATTTTGGAATAGAATTATCTAGTGATTTTAGTCCTATTTATAATGCTCACCCTCGTAAACACCTACCTATTCTTACTAATTTCTCTACTTCAAAAACAGTTGATTTTTCTTGGGGGTTAATTCCTAATAATGCAATAGATGCCCAAATAGCTTTAAAACTATGTATTACTAGAGCAAAAACAATACTTGCCAAGTCACCTTATTGTGATTTGATAGCCACACAACGCTGTATAATATTAGCTGATAGTTTTTTTGCGGAAAAAGATGGTCAATATTACCGGTTTACTACAAAAGATAAAGCTCCTTTTGGTATAGCGGGAATTTATAATCAAACAGGTAAGCAAGAAGATGGTTCTTTTATGTTTGAATCCTTCAGTATGATTCAAACTCCTGCATCAATTTCTATTGCTGACCAGACAGAGTTAATGCCTGCCATCTTAGCTAAAGAAATGTTTGGGGCCTGGCTAAGTGATAGTCAAAAAACTCAAGCTTTACAAAACCTACTAATCCCCTACTCTCGTCCTTTGGACTATTACAGGGTAAGCGACACTATAGTAGATATTGATACTAATACGTCTAAGACAATTACGCCTTTTGGAGAAACTCCCAGTGGAGAGTCTCTTTCTTTGTTTTGATGGTATAACCCTACAAGTTAAACATTCTTCTCATCCCCATCCACAAGGCTTCTTTCTTGTTCTTGTCTTTCATGATAATAGAAAGTGAGTCAGCAAATAAAAAATGTGTCGATTGATATTCTTTCAATTCGTACTTATTGAATGTAACATCTTGCAACCCAAACTCAAAAGCATTTACTCCTAAACCAATCACGTACTTTGTATTGATATAATCAATGGTTTTGTGAGTAAAATTAGGGGAATCAATTTTGGCCGCTGTTAATATTTTAGATAAAAACTCTTGTTCAATACTTGAAATACTATCTTTGACTTGCGGTAGAAGTATACAAACTTCTGACTGAGTACTTATTAATTTTTCTTTAGATTTCACAACATCCTTCTTACTTGATGAAACATCATCTATAGCATATATAGGATTATTACCAAAGATAAGATGCAAAGCTTTTAAACGTTCTTCCATTTATAATTTTGTTATAAAACTATTCAATTCAGTCTTCTTCTCCTCTCCTTTTTTTCCAGAAAAAAGTAACCTTAATTTTCTACGTTGCAATGCTGACTCATACATTTGTTTATCCTTAATAGTTTCTGGTTCAACAGCAGGTATTTGTACCGGTGTCCCCATATCATCTACAGCTACAAATGTTGCAAAAGCTTCATTTGCTTTGTATTTACCAATTCTATTCGGGATATTCTCTGCGTAAACTTCTATAAAAACTTCTAGAGAAGTATTAAACGCACGGGTTACTCTTGCTTCAAGCGTAACTATACTGCCTAATGGGATTGTTTTTTTAAACGAGACATTGTCTACACTTGCCGTTACACAAAGCCTACCAGTATGCTTTTGAGCAGTAACAGCACCAATTACATCCATCAGATACATTAACTTCCCTCCCATAAGGTTATTAATCATATTAGTATCATTGGGCAATACCAGTTCTGTTAATATTGTATGGGATTCTGACGTCGTTTTCTTTTCCATTTTAGTCTAATATGCAAAAAGCAACTCTATGGAGTTGCTTTTTGTGTTCTACAATTATTAATTTGTATTTTTTTTATTTTTTAATCATTTTTCTTAATCTCATTCTAGAAGTTTTCTTTCTCAATCCGTTATGCTGTTTAGTAACCTTAAGCGTATAATCTATTGAAGCTCCAAACATAAAGTAAGTATCGTAAGCCGTGTTCCCACCCCTTTTCACAACCCTATTACCTTCACGTTTAGGGTTAAGCTCTGCAAACCTATTTGCCAATCTTCTTCTTATATCCGTAGCAGGTAAATCATAGATTTCTTGACTATACTCATGAGAGATATCATCTAAATAATCTATGAATGTGAATCTATATGCTAGTTCTAAATTAATATTAATTAAAGGATTTACTTTAATCCTAACCCCCCCCCCTATAGGGATTGCTAAAGACATCTTTCCATACTTCACTCCTTCTGTTTGGAACTTTCTTAAATTGTACCATTTTCCGTCCAACTTAGCTTTGGGAGTATACGTAAATAGAGCAATTCCTGCAGAAAAATAAGGAACAAACTCTTTTCTTCTTCTGTACATTTTATTGTAAGCAAACAAGTCGTATGTTCCATCTATTTTTAATTCGAAGTTATCACTTCTGAAATGTAAGTTTCTAGCTTCAAACTTATTTCCCTCATCACTTCCCGCTAGTCTAAACCACGAAAGAGACGATCTAAAAGTAAAATGTTGATCATATCTATAATAAGCACCTAAACTAATTGAAGGTCTTAGCTTTATGCACTCGCCCTTATCACACAGTTCCCCAAAATAAGTAGCTGAATTTATCCCTGCAAAGCCCTTGATGCTACTGATGTAGTTCTTGTGCATTGTACGAGAATGGATATTCCCCTTCTTTTTAATCTTAAACTTACTTCCTGTAGTGGAACTTTTATTCTTTTTAAATTGAGCACTGGCATTTGATACCGACCCCAATACAAATAAGAGAGAAAAAGAAAGCAGTAGTATTGTTTTTATATTGAGTTTCATAACTATGATTATAACTAATAGACAAATTAACAAAATATTCTAATTAATAAGTAATTGTTTATTACATTTCTTACGATTTCCAGCCATGATTTCCTATTAATGGTACAAAACTAAAATTTCCGTGGTTAAATTGAGTAATTTTACTTTCTTCGACTCTAACGATTTCAAGCATTTGTTGTTCGGACTCATCCCCCACTGGGATAATTAATTTACCTCCAATATTTAATTGCTCTATCAGCTTATCTGGTATTACTGGTGCACCTGCTGTAACAATTATTTTGTCAAAATACTGATAAGACTCTAACCCCTTTGTTCCATCTCCACAAAATAAATAAGGATTATAACCTAGATCATTTAATGTTTTTTTAGACTTTTCGTGCAATAATCGATGTCTCTCAATTGAGTACACCTTAGCGCCTAACTCTAATAGTACCGCACATTGATAACCTGAACCCGTCCCGATTTCTAATATTTTTTCACCTTTTTGTATTTCCAATAGCTCAGATTGTCGAGCAACAGTATACGGGTGTGAGATGGTCTGTCCCTCACCTATTGGAAAAGCCTTGTTTTGATAAGCATGATCCCAAAAAGCAGATTGCAAAAACAAATGACGCGGCACTCTATTTATCGCTGACAAAACTGATGAACTCTGAACCCCTAACAGTTTTAGTTCTTCAACAAGTTTTTTTCGTAATCCACGATATTTATAAGTATCTTGCATTTCACAAAGGTATATATTTTGAAATATAGATGAATTACTTTAGCTTTATTGAAATTAAAAATGTTGATAAAATTTTATGTTTACAGGTATAATCGAAACAATTGGGGAGATTGTAGATATCAAGAAAGAAGGGAGTAACATCACATATGGTGTACAATCAACTATTTCTAATGAATTAAAAATAGATCAGAGTGTTGCTCATAACGGTGTGTGCTTAACTGTTATCAAAATAGATAAAGATATACATTACGTAACAGCAATAGATGAAACCTTAAATAAAAGTAACTTAAGCAAGTTGAGAAAAAGATTTTTCGTAAACTTGGAAAGGTGCTTGCTTCCAACTGGTAGATTAGATGGGCATTTCGTCTATGGTCACGTAGATGATACAGGGAAATGTACAGCAATCACTGAACATGAAGGGAGTTATTATATAAACATTAAATTTAACCAAACACCTACTCATATTGTGGTAGAAAAAGGCTCTATCTCTTTAAATGGAATTAGCTTAACAGTATTCAACACGGAAAACCCTGGTGAGTTTACAGTCGCGATAATACCTTATACTTGGGATAACACTATGCTACACACATTAAAAGTAGGAGATGAATTGAATCTAGAGTTTGATATTATAGGGAAATACATTGCTAAACAAATAAAGAATTAACCATATAACCAACAGAAATATGAAGTGTTTAATAGTCGATGACGACGAAATGATAGTAGCTACTCTCAAGCATTATGTAGAACAGACAGAAAGCTTAGAACTAGCGGAATCTTTTACAGATTCTGTAGAGGCGATAAATTACCTTCAAGCTAATAATAATGTAGATATTTTATTATTAGATATAGAGATGCCTGAATTATCAGGATTAGAGTTATTAGATGTTTTAGATCAGCAAAAACCTCATGTCATTTTAGTTACATCTAAACCAGAGTATGCTGTAAAAGCTTTTGAGTATGATGTACTGGATTACTTACTAAAACCTATACAATACCCTCGATTCCTTAAAGCTATTAATAAATGTATAGACAAAGGAAAGAATGTAATCACAAGGGTTCATCCTAATGATGAATTTGAAGTACATATCAAATCTGACTTAAAACATGTGCGTATTAACTTAACAAATGTGTTTTACATAGAAGCTATGGCAGATTATGTGATGTTTGTAATGAAAAATGGAAACAAACACATGGTACACGCAACCATGAAGTCTTTGGAGGTAAAATTACCTGATTCAATTTTCACACGTGTACACAGATCATTTATTGTTAATATGAAACAAATTGACTCAGCTGAGAATAACATTGTAAATACTGGTGGTGCCGCTATTCCTATCGGAGCATCATATCGGTCAGTGTTTTTTGGTAAGTTGAACCCATTTTAAAAAAAATCTAATGAGAAGGTGGCTCTTACAGTTCTTTATTATATCAGTAGTTTGTTTTAGTGTCTTTAAACTAATGGTTTATTTATCAGAAAAAGACAAACCAAAAAAAGAGAGAATACAAGATCCTTTAGAAGAAATGATTCGTCCTAGTTAAGGACGAAATCATTTCCTTGCTTTTGAATGCGTAAAACTTGATAAGTTCCTCCCACGTCATTTATAAATAACTCTCCGCTTAATAAAATCTTACGAAAAGAGGACTCCCCTTCTATTACTAAATCGTACTGTAAAGCTTCACTCCCACTTAAGTAGCGAATATCTATATAATAAGTACCGTCAGGTTCTGTGCTACGGAGCTTTAGTTTTTCAAAACTAAAATCATTTCTAGACTCTTCATATACAAAGTTATTATAGAGTAAGCTTAAATCTAAATTGACGGCATCTATTGGGTCATTCGTACTATTCGGTAAAGACCATTCTAAGTAAATCACCAAACCCGTATGGTCGGTAAAACCTCCCGTGTTAATAGAATCATTTTGCTTACACCCTAGTAACAAAAACAATAATGGGGTTATGATATAATAGTAATACTTCATATTGTGTATACGCTCATTATCCCTTTAGGTGACACCTCTTTTAGCTGTAAGCGAGTTATTTCATTTATAAGCATTGGGTCATAAGGATGGGTAATACGTATATAATTTTCTGTGTGACCAAAAATCATCCCTTCTTCTGTCTTGTTTTCAAAAAGGACACTATAGGTTTTCTTAATATTCTCTTCATAAAAGCATCTTTTTTTCTTTTCAGATAAAATATGAAGCATCTTAGATCGCTCTGCTCTTATGTGTTTAGGTACAATTCCTCCTATATTAATGGCTTCTGTATCGTCTCGCTCAGAGTAAGTAAACACATGTAAATATGAAATATCTAATTCATTTAAGAAGTTATATGTCTCTAAAAAATCTTCGTTAGTTTCTCCTGGAAAACCTACAATTACATCTACTCCTATACAGCAATGAGGAATTTTGTTTTTTATAGCTGAGACTCTCTCTACATATAATTCTTTTTGATAACGCCTACGCATTAATTTCAGTACCTTATTACTCCCTGACTGTAAAGGCAAATGAAAATGTGGCACAAACCGCTGAGAAGTACTAACATAATCTATGATTTCCTTAGATAGTAAGTTAGGTTCTATTGAAGAAATCCTAAAACGATTAATACCCTCAACTTTGTCTAAATCTTTAACTAAATCAATGAAATTTTCTTTTCTATTTCCATCTATAATACCAAAATCACCGATATTAACTCCTGTAAGTACAATTTCCTTTACTCCTGTCTCAGCAATATCTACAGCATCTTTTACAACACTTTCAATTGTATTGCTACGGCTTTTTCCTCTTGCCAAGGGAATGGTGCAAAAAGTACAGCTATAATCACAACCATCTTGTACCTTCAAGAAAGTACGTGTACGGTCATTTAGACTATAAGCATTGTTAAAATGAGTAGCTTTCTCAATCTCTTGTGCATAAACTTTAGCTTTATCCTCTTTATTAAAATCACCTAGTAAGTCTAATATTTTAAACTTTTCAGAAGCTCCAAGCACAGCATCCACCCCTTCTATCTTAGCAATGTCTTGTGGCTTCAATTGAGCATAACAGCCAATAATTGCTACAAATGCTCCTGGAGAATATTTCAAAGCTTCTCTAACTACTTTTCTACATTTTTTATCGGCGTTTTCTGTTACTGAACAAGTATTGATTACGTACACGTCTGCGGCTTCAGAAAATGCTACTTTTTGAAAATTATTGTCCTCAAACATCCTGCTGATAGATGATGTTTCGGAAAAGTTAAGCTTACAGCCTAATGTATATAGTGCTACTTTTTTCATATTGTATGCCAAAAGTACAAATTATTTGAGAATGACACACTATTTTTTATGTTTGAAGAAAAGGCTTAGGGGTTGACGTGGAAATCCTTCCCGATTTTTTATCGGGAAGATTGGGAACAGAAAACCCGACCGTCGGGGCGAAATAGCCACGAGAGTGAAACAAAAGGGAAGCCCCCAATTTTATTTTAATTTTTCGTTTTCTTTGTGTCTATCTTTATCTCTAGTGCTTTTCTTTTCAAAATTTTTCTCGATTGCTTCCGTCAAGTTTACTCCCGTCTGATTAGCAAGGCAGATCAAAACCCAAAGTACATCCGCCATTTCATCTGCTAAACTTTCCTTTTTATCTGATGCCTTAAATGATTGTTCGCCATACTTCCTCGCCATTATTCTTGCCAATTCCCCTACTTCTTCCATCAAGATGGCAGTGTTTGTGAGTTCATCAAAATATCGTACTCCTACTGTCTTTATCCAGTTATCGACTTCTTTTTGTAAATTTTCTACAGTCATTATTCTTTGTTTTTAGAGTCCATCATAATTGTAACAGGACCGTCATTAAGCAAGTAGACTTTCATACCAGCACCAAAAACACCTTTACTAATAGGTTTTCCTAATAAAGAAGATAGTTTATCAATCATTTTTTCGTACAAAGGAATTGCTATATCTGGCTTGGAAGAACGAATATAAGATGGTCTATTTCCTTTTTTTGTACTAGCAAACAAAGTGAACTGACTGACTAATAAAATATCTCCTCCTACATCTTGTAGTGATAAGTTCATTTTACCTACATCATCCGAAAATATGCGCTGGTTGATTATTTTTTGAGCTATCCAGTCAATATCTTCTTGGCTGTCTTCATTTCCAAACCCAATCAATACCAATAAGCCTTGCTTTATTTTCCCTACTATTTCTCCTTTTACAGATATGCTTGCTTCACTTACTCTCTGTATAATTACTCTCATTAATATACCTTTAATCGTACTCGATAGCTTGTATTTGGAATCAATGATAGTTCTAGTTCATAATTCCCAGATGTGGTTGTCCATAAATAAGAGGCGTGCCATCTCTTCATATCGGCAATCAAAACTTCTTCTTTGATTTGCCCATCCCCTTGTTGAGGTCTTCCGAAAATATTTTCGAGATGGGTCGAAATTTGATTAAACTTTGCTACATATATATCATGGTATTTGATATTATTTGCTTGAATTAACTCAAGCTCTTTATAGTCTTTGGCTTCATAAGCTTTGTTCCATTCATAAATGATAACATCTACAATAGAGTCTTCTGAGTGAAAATAATATCTAGTTTTTAGTGCTAAAGAATAGGTTTTATTTCGCAAAGCTATTAAAGATTTCTTAATATTTAATTCTTTAGCATTAGGTATAATTTTTATTAATTTACCATTATCATATCGATTGGTAATCGTACTAATTTTTCGTTCTTTATTTTTATAGAGAATTACTTTTTTTCCTTTTTCTATAAATAGAATTTCTTTTAGGTTTTCTTTTTGTTTACACGAAAAAAAAAGAAAACAAACTGATACAATGGTAAGTACTCTAATCATTTAATCTAGTGTTATATACTTTTTTGGAAGGGACTTTTTTCAAAATAATTACACCTAATATAAAAAAGACGGTTAGGGAAAGTGCACTATAATTCATACTACCTGTTAGCTGTCTCACTAGACCAAATAACACAGAGCCTACCGCAATAGATATTTTCTCTAAAGTCTCATAAAAGCTAAAGTAAGATGCTTTATCAGGTGAGTCTTGTGGAATAAGCTTGCTATAAGTAGACCTAGACATTGATTGGACTCCTCCCATTACCATCCCAACAAAAAAGCCTAATATATAAAATTGGAATCTCATCCCCTCTCCTAACAGAAAAGCCCCAATACAAACTCCTACCCACATTGCTAACATCACCTGAATGGTGAAAATATTTCCTTTAATTTCAGATAGTTTAGAAGCAAAATAAGCCCCTGCTATGGCCACAATTTGCAATATTAATACCAAAATAATCTGATCTTGAGTATTCATTTTGACTACGTCTTTACCAAAAATAGTTGCCATATACATTATAGTTTGAACCCCTACGCTATAAATAAAGAATGCAAGTAAAAAGGATTTTAAATAAGGCAATTGTTTAAGCTGGACAACTACTTTCTTCATCTCGCTAATAGCAAGGGGTACTATTTTTTTATCCCCTGTATCTTTGGTTTCACTATCTGGGATGCCTCTAAAAGTGATTTGAGCAAAGGCCATCCACCAGACTCCTACAGTAAGAAATGACCAACGACAAGCCTCTCCTGAATCTTCAAATAAAACCATTACCATTGCTAAGTTAACTAGCAACAATATAACACTCCCAATATACCCTAAAGAAAATCCTTTAGCTGAATATTTATCAAAGTTTTCTTCAGTAGCTATCTCTGGTAAATAAGCGTTATAAAACACTAAACTTCCCGCAAATCCAATACCCCCTAAAATAAATAAACCAATTCCTAACCAGACTTTGGTAGGAGAGTCAAAAAAGAATAAGCCCATACAAGAGAGGGAGCCTAAATAAGTAAAAAATTTCATAAAACTTTTCTTATTTCCTTTTACATCAGCTATTACCGAAAGAAATGGATTGATCAAAGCAACTAATAAAAAAGCAAATGCCACTGCATACGAATACAAAGAACCTTTAGGAATATTCCCAAAAAAAGAAGACACCTTGTCTGGTACTACTCCATAAAAATAATCTGGAAAAATAGCTGTAGTAATGGTCAGAGCAAATACTGAATTTGCCCAATCATACATACACCAAGCGTTTACTATTTTAGGATTATTTTTTTTCACCCTCTAAAATACAGAGGATTTAGAGCAAATAAAAGGATACTGTTACTTCTTATTCCACTGAGAGTAGTATTGCTGAAAATTAGCTCCTTCTTTTTTATATAAGTCATCTCCAAAGAAGGTAGTTATTGCTTTTGTAAATTCTTTGCCCATATATTGTGGCACAACGGTGATAAAATTGTTGTTTTCATCAAAAACAACAACCGAAGGATATACTATCTCTGGTAATTGACTCAAAAAGAAGTGTTCTCCTTGATGAACAGTAGTAGTAGGTAATAGCTGCTGTTTACCAAAATATAAAGTGTCTGCACTAGAAATATCTAAATTAACTACATTAAATCGTTTATTTACTTCAATTGCTACGAGCGAATCTTGAAGTATTGTTTTAACAAGCATTGTAGAAATCGAACTTTTGGGACTAGTTATAACTAGTATAGATTTTTTTTTATGCGATTTTTCTCCTTGATACAAATCATTAAATGATTGAAATTCTAACTCCCCACCTTCAATTGGTTTTTCGAATGTATCAGCAAAGTCTTTCATAAAAGCGTTGATATCGCTACCACCATAAGCTTTTTCTTTATAATAAACGATAAACGGTGCTAGTTGATTAGCCTTCAAATAACCGGGTACGTTTAGTGCCATAGTATAAGCATCCGACATAAAAAACGTAGTTGGGTATGAAGAACCTCTACCCAAAAACACTTTTGCTAAGTCATGAGTTTTACCTCTATTCACATATTCTTTACCCAAATATGTAATGGTATCTTTAGTTTCAGCATTAAATTTAATGGCATAAAAATTTTGATTCAGATAAGTCACCACTTGTGGATCTCTATAAGTAGTTGCCTCCATTCGCTTGCACCATCCACACCAGTCTGTATACACATCTACCAAAAATGGTTTGGGGTTAGCCTTACTCAAGGCTAATGCTTCTTCTACACTGTACCAATTTACACTTTGTGTCGAAATAGTGCCTTGTGGAATACCCTTTTCTTGTCCGTAAACAAGTGTAAACCCTAATAATAATATGCTTAATAGTGTAATCTTCATAATGTAAAGATATAAATAGATTCAATAATATCATAAACTCAAATATAAAAATTGATTTTACTACTTACGATTCACTTATAAAACGAGGTAAATTAAACAAAAATTGTATTATCATTGAGGTAATAATTTTACAATTAAACACGTTAAAAAGTCATATGAATAAACTTCACTACGCTATTTTAAATCATTTATCTCCAAAAGCAGGTAGGTCTATATTTTCTGCTAGACTTATTGAATTACTTGCCTTTACATATAAACAGGCTTTGTGTTGTTTATTTCCTATTTTTGTTTTTTTAATGCTTGCCACATCCCACTACGTCACCATTATACCAAGGTATGATTTTATGCTAATTACTTGCCTTGGTATGCAAATATATATGTACAAAAGTGGTTTAGAAAGTAAACATGAAGTCTTAGTGATTCTTGTATTTCATCTATTGGGTTTGGTTATGGAATTGCACAAAGTAAATGTAGGTTCTTGGTCGTATCCAGAGTTTGCTTATGTCAAGATTGGTAATGTGCCTTTATATAGTGGTTTTATGTATGCAAGTGTGGCTAGCTATATCTGCCAGTCTTGGACTAGGATGAAACTCAATATGATTAATTGGCCCAAACTACCTTGGACGATATTAGTAGGTTCGCTTATTTACTTTAATTTCTTTACTAATGCCTATGTTCAAGATATTCGCTGGTTCATTGTTCCTATTTTACTTTTTGTTTTTAGAAAAAATTGGGTCGAATTCAATAATAACGGAGTAGTTAGAAAAATGCCAATGCTTGTTTCTTTTTTTCTAATTGGATTTTTTATTTGGTTGGCAGAAAGTATCGCTACGTTTTTGGGGGCGTGGAAGTACACTTATCAGCATGCTGGTTGGGAGATGGTACATTGGCAAAAACTTAGCTCATGGGCATTATTAGTAATTGTAAGTGTAATTATAGTTGCCCAACTTAAAAACATTAAGTATGGAAAGTAAATCATATAGATAAATTTATTTTTTCTGTTCCTCTAAAAAAATATTTATACCATTTTAACTATAAGATAAGTCATTTATCCTGTTTGTTTTTACACTCTCTTCGTTAAAATAATTTACCGTAACCAGTTATGCTAAATCATTTTTCCTCGATATTGCAAAAAACAATTCAATCTAAATTAGACTCATATTATAGTTAAACTGGTATTCTATGAAATTTATTGTTCCGTTAAACAGAATTTCTGTAAAAAAAACATCCGTTTTAAGTAATTTGAAACGGACTAATATTTGAGTTTAAAGTCCAAAAGCTGATTTCACTTTATCAACGAAGTCTAATTTCTCCCAAGTAAATAGTTCTACTTTTACTTCTTTTCTACCTAAATAAGGTGACTCATATACTTTAGTAATCACTTCGTTTTTACGACCCATATGTCCGTAAGCTGCCGTCTCAAGATAAATAGGGTTACGTAATTTCAGACGTTCTTCGATAGAAGCAGGACGCATATCAAAAATCTCATTTACTTTTTTAGCAATTTCTCCATCTGAAAGATTGATTTTACTTTTACCATAAGTATCAATGAATAAGCCTACTGGCTCTACTACTCCAATGGCATACGATACTTGTACCAATACTTCGTCAGAGATTCCTGCTGCCACTAAGTTTTTGGCAATATGTCTTGTAGCGTAAGCAGCAGAACGGTCTACTTTACTTGGGTCTTTTCCAGAGAAAGCTCCACCACCGTGAGCACCCTTACCACCGTAAGTGTCTACAATGATTTTACGACCCGTAAGTCCTGTATCTCCGTGAGGACCACCAATTACAAATTTTCCTGTTGGGTTAATGTGATATTTGATATCATCACCAAATAGTGCTTGAATATCCTTTGGTAATTGTGCTTTTACTCTTGGGATTAAAATATCTACAATGTCTTTGCGAATTTTAGCTAACATTTTTTCGTCTTGGTCTTCTAAAAATTCATCGTGTTGTGTAGATATTACGATGGCTTCTATGCGTAATGGTTTATCATTATCGCTGTATTCAATGGTTACTTGAGATTTTGAATCAGGTCTTAAGTAAGTGATTTCATCTTCCTCACGGCGCAAGGCTGCTAGTTCTATCAACATTGAGTGTGCTAAATCTAATGCCAATGGCATATAGTTTTCAGTTTCGTTAGTTGCATAACCAAACATCATTCCTTGATCTCCTGCTCCTTGTTCTTCTTTTTCTCCTCTATCTACTCCTCTATTGATATCATCTGATTGCTCATGGATGGCAGAAAGTACTCCGCAAGAGTTCCCGTCAAATTGATATTCTCCTTTGGTATAACCAATTTTATTGATGACATCACGAGCGATTTGTTGTACATCCAAGTAAGTGTTTGATTTTACTTCTCCTGCCAAAATTACTTGACCAGTTGTAACCAAAGTTTCGCAAGCTACTTTTGACTCTGGGTCATAAGCTAAAAAACGATCAATTAAAGCATCTGAGATTTGATCGGCTACTTTATCTGGGTGTCCTTCTGATACGGACTCTGAAGTGAAGAAATATGACATATTTGTTAAGCTTAATGTTACTAGTGTGCAAGTTTACGGTTTTCCTGCATAGATTAGAAATATCGTAGGAATTTTTTGTATCAAAGGTTTATGTTTTTTCCAATATGAGACAGATTCAGTCTTGAGGAATTCTTTTTCTCCACTTAGGTCTGCACCAATGCATAACATTGTGTGAGGGTTTAATGTCTTACATAATGCTTCAAAAAGTTTATCGTTTCGGTATGGGGTTTCTATAAAAAGCTGAGTTTGATTTTTCTTATGACTTTCTTCTTCTAATGATTTGATAGATTTGTTTCGAGGGACTTGGTCTATCGGTAAGTAACCATGAAAAGCGAATTGCTGTCCGCTAAATCCTGAGCCCATCAAGGCTAATAAGATAGAGGAAGGTCCTATCATTGGAGTTACCTTCACGCCTTTTTGGTGGGCATAAGCTACGGCTCTACTTCCTGGGTCTGCTATGCCTGGGCAACCAGATTCAGACATAATCCCTATTGTTTTGTTTTGATGTTTTTTAAAAAGTGTTTCGATGGCTTCAAAACGGGTGTTTTTATCCAAGAGCTCAAAAGTGATTTCTTCTATTATTCTTCCTGTTTTGCAGGCTGAGATGAATCGCCTAGCTGAGCGAATATTTTCGACAAAAAAAACTTCCGTACGGGTTAATGCTTCTTGATAATAATCTCCCATAAAGACGGGTGATTGGCTTTGTTGGGATAGTGTAACGGGTATAAGTATGAGTTCTTTTATCATGAGTGGGCTTCTTATTCTAAAATGTCCACACAGCGAGAGCTGTGAAGGCTTAGGGATTGACGTGAAAATCCTTTTTTGTTTTTATGATTTTTGTACTTCGACAAGCTCAGCATGACAAAATCATAAAAACAAAAAAGATTGGGAACAGAAAGCCCGACCTCGTCTCGCCTTTTCGGCGTACGAGGTAAGCCCCCCTTATTGTTTTATTTTTCTGTAATTGTAAATTCTACTCTTCTATTGAGTTTTTTACCTTCTTTGGTATCATTAGATGCAACAGGTTTCTCTAGTCCATAACCTTTGGCAGTGATTCGGTGATTGTCAATCCCCTTTGACACTAAATAATTACGAACAGAAATAGCTCGTAATCCTGATAAGTGTTTATTGAATTTAGCACTTCCTACATTGTCTGTGTGTCCTCCAATTTCAATTTTGACAGAGCCATTTTGATTTAAGAAAGTAATGACTTTATCCAATGCTGGGTAAGATTCTATTTTTAGAGTAGATTTTCCTGATGCAAAATAAACATTGTCTAACCTTACTACTGAACCGACCTCTAAAGGTATCAAATAATACGAGCGGTCATATATCGCATGATTGTCGTCTTTAGATACTTCAATCAAGTCTTCTACGGCAATAAATCCATCAGCCTTGATGTCAATCTTGTAGGTGCTATCTAGTGTCATTTTTACTTTATCTTTACCCGAAGTTTTCATGAAATGCCTTACACGAGTATCGTTAAAGTAAATTTTGTAATTCTTGATTGCAGAGCTATCTTTGGCACTCATAATATTAGGTCTAAAGTATGCTTCAAGTTCAGGTTTTTTCTCTACATATAATTTACACGCTAGTTCAGTATAGGTTTCGATAGCTTCTAGTGAGATAGTTTCGCCTACTATATTGTATCCAGCTAAGTATGGTTCGATTTTGTATACTTCTCCTAATGATAGTTTCATACTGTATGAATCACCCTGTTTAGTGTACGATTCATATTTTTCTCCATTAACTGTGATATCAGGTGTTCCCGAAAAGGTATTTCCTGTTTTTTTATCAATTATATCGCAAGTTACTAAAGCGTAAGTAAGTGGCTCTACATATAGGTTCTGCTCTTGTTTTTTATGTTCTACAACTCCTTTTGTAGATAAGGTGATAATTTCGCTAATGTGGTTATCTACTAGTAAAGTAACTTCTACTTCTTTACCAAAAGGGATGTCAAATGACATTGTTCTGTTTGCTATGTCTAGGTCAAATTTTTCTGGCGTGTATGAAGATGTAAAAGCATTAGCGTCTATCACCATTCTGTTGGTATCTAATTGCTCAAATTGTTTTGAGATAGTGTTTTCTGATCCTTTTTCAGTAAAAATAACTTTAATTTCTTTTCCTGATAGGATTACGGCATTGGTGAATTTATTCATCAATTGCCCTGAGAAAGAAACGTAAGGATTTTTCTCGTACATTTTTACTCTATAGATTTCGGATTTCCCTTTTTCTGTATCTACTGACGAGAAATAAGCAAATTCTTCATCTTCTGTAAAAGTGATAAAGGCATTATAAAACTCATTATTAAAGACAGTGTCCAAATATAGTTCCTCATTTCCCCAACCTAAAAATTTTCCGTTTTTTTCGTGATAAACTGGTATAGAAGTATAGAAGTCTGCATTTTTCTTTGGCTTCTTTTCTCCTTTTGTCACTTCTTTGTTTGTTCTGGAAAAAATCAATGATGAGTCTTTCATTAAGCGAGGTGCAAATTCATCACCTTTTACTTTCAAATCTTTTAATAGCTTTACTCTTGTCCATTTTCCATTTTCATTTAAAACGGTATAATAAAGGTTATTACGTTTAAGCCCATTTCTTTTACCAAAACTTGCGACCATTACATTTCTTCTTTTGTTAAAGGCAACAGTTTTGTTAAGGCCTCTGTTTTTACGTGACATTTGAGGAATTTTTATTCCCATTGGTTTAGTCCACGTGTCATCATCATTTTGATTAATTATAGAGACACCTCTCTTGTACCAAGCACCAGAGTAAGTGTAAACACCATTAATAACAAATGATCGTCCATCAGGCATAATATGATACAAAGCATTGTGTCTAGTAAGGTTTACTTTATTTGACATTCTTTCAGCATCTGACCATTCTCCGTTTGCTTGTAAATCACAATACCATATATCTTGACTTTTTTTCTCACCATACCTATTTTGAGGATGATTTAATACTGCAAAATACAACCTTTTTCCATCTGGAGATATAATAGGATTTGTTACCGAATAACCTGGTAGATTTACTTCTTCATTTAATTTAATAGGCTCTAATATTTGTGCCCAACTGGTGCAAATACTCGCAATAATCAATGATAGACTTATAATAATCGCTCTCATAATGTTATTCTTATTTTACTATTGATTGTAATGTTTCTTGGTCTTTGACTCTACCGAATACTAAGTTCATTCCTACGTGAATGCCAAAGGACTTACTTTTATATGGATTAATTAAAGGTGCAGACAAGCCCTTTGGAACCATTAGCGGAGCAAATAATGTAGCCATATTATCAGTAACGATATAAAACTGAAGTGGTCCCGGTTTAATCACTAAACCTAAAGCAGGGTTTAACATACGCCCATACGACATTGTATTAGATAATGACACATTTAAGAAGCGTTTCCACTCCCAGTACAAACCTACTGAACCACCTGGGCGAAGACCTCTGTAAGCAGAGATGTTAATTACGGCATCTGCCCATAATCTTTTCAATAACTGGTAACGTGCTGATAAGTTAAGGTTAGCACGTACTGATGTTGTGTACTTTTCTCCTTGAGTATATTCATAGTTATAGTCAATAGTGTCAGGTCCGCTTATCTCTCCTTTTTCTAAACTTTGGATAGTTACCACAATTCCGTCATACTCAAAGTCTTCTTGTGCTTTGTATGATGAGGTATGTTTTTTCCAACGGATAAATCCTACATCGTTAATAGATGCAGAAAGTAATAATTTAGGGATAATCTGATATGACGCTCCTATGTCTATTGCAAGTCCATTTCCTTGCGGTTTTGCCCAAGTTTCATCAAACTCATTGGTGTTTCCAGCGGTATCTATCGTAGGTATTCCTGCAGTGAGTACCTCATAGTTTCCTGAAAATTTGTATTGGTAAATGTCATCTTGATTAATGTCCCAAGTAAGATCAGACTTACGGGTACGGATATTGGTTAAGCCCATTAGGTATTTTAACTTAAAGCCATATACCCAATCTCCTACTTTTTTATTATATCCTAATGCATTTTCTATATAAGACATTTGGTCAAATGCCAAGCCAGATAAATCAATTTGATTACCAGCACCTAAGTTACCATCAGCAGCTAATACAAATAAATCTTTTGGATAGGAAAACCTAGTATCTGTTCTTACCTTAGAATGAAATGACCAGAAATTATTTTTTTCCTGAAATTGGATGTGAAACAAATTTACTTGAGCTCCTGCGAAAAGATAATTCTTCTTTCTACTGATATTGCCCGCCAAACGATCTACATCTAACCTATGTGAGCCATTGATTAGTTCTTCTGTGATTACATCAGAAAAGTTAAAGCCTGTATTACCTACAGCCCCGTAGATAGACGAAATCCCTGGCAAACCTAAGCTAAGACTATAAGTAGATCTGTATGCTGGATTATAGTCAGATGCTTGATACACATTCCTCAAGGATTGTATAGAGTACTCAACTTGAGCGTTAAGTCCAAACATCATAAAACATGATATTATTATTAAAGTTTTTTTCATCTTTATTTTATAAGAATTCTAACAATTACTTTTATCTATTATTAATGTTTTTACTCGTAATCTTCTGGGTTCACTTTAATTTTTACTTTGCCACCCGCTCTAATATTAAAAATATCACTTGCGTGAAAACGTGCTTCTGTTTCTCCACCCTTAGCAGTAACTCCTTTGGCTACATATATAAAATCAAGTTTTCGAGCCATTTCGTATTGCTCTTGCGACAAAGTAATAAATCGTGTATATATTTTTGGGGAAATTACTTTTCCTGTAGCATCTATTGGTGCAGCATCTATCAAGGCTAAATCTCCAGAAAACAATGAATCAATAATTATATTATGATTTATTGTATCTACAAAATAACCTTGCACCAATACGTCTAATGGTAAACCATTTTCTACGATTAATTTTAACTCAAACTCTACCTCACCTTTTATGGTATCGTCTACACAGAGCATACATTTTACGGTATCACTAAATGTGTATTCTTTCACGGATAAAGCAAATGGTATATCTAAAACGGAGTTTAGCATCAGCCTACTAGTATCTCTCATCCAAGCTTGAGAACCTGTAACTGATCCGCTCCCTGTTAGTTGCAAATCATAAAATATACCCACAGTTTGTCCTTTTAAGGCATCTACAAGATTATTAGAGTTAATATTATCCACTAAATATTCAGAAGTAGTAGGGGTTGAAAGATCAAACAAATCATTTGTTGCATCTGCGGCTACTATTATTTGATTATCATTCAAATTTAAAGCTACTTGACTACCATTTCTTTTTATTATAGATATTTTGGTAGCAACTCCTTCTACTGCTACTCCTGCAGTATTTTCAAAAATCATACTTAATGAAGGCTCATATATCACTAAGTTATCCTCTAATTCCTTTAAGTCTCCAAACACATCTAAATCTATTGTATCCGATTTAACCGTTGTCATTGGGAAATTACCTACATTTCCTTTTACATACTCCCACTTAAGGTTAGTTGCCGTAGCATTCGCATTTATTTTGTCTGTTTTTGCAATAGAATTACCTCCTATTAATTTAAATTCAGAAATCACTTCTACCATTATCTTATTAATTCCTTTTGGCGTATTAAAATCTACTACCATACCTGTCATATCTATAGAAGTAGTCCAAGAACTAGATGCAGGAATCGTTCCCGTATTATTAGGGATAACCCCATTTTTCTTAAACGACAAAATATTGTACTCAACAGAAATAATGTGTTGATATTCAGAAGAAATAGCTAAATCAAGACTTCCACCCTTAAACTTTGCTTCCAATAAATCTGCTCCAAAACTCGATTGCATATCAAAATACAACGTATCTGTAAATTTCTCACTTTTAAAACCATTAAACCCTGGCGAAACAATGCCTTCAGTCAATCCTACGGGCCATTTACTATCAGGAATAGAAGTGAAATCTAAATTAAAGTTAATCGGTGAAGGGAATGAATAATTACTCTCCGCTGTTCCTAAATCAGTTCTGTTCCTATATATAAAATGAAATAAATTATTATTATCAACAATGACTTCAGCAGTTCCTGTACTAGGCTTAATTGTATCTAAATATTGCTGATGATAATCAGCCAGTGTAGATGTAAACTGAAACAAAGGAGCTCCCCATTCTGCTTCATATACCTCCTGAGGCTTTATATTATCAAAATCATATTTCTTTTTACATGATACTGTAATTACAATTACCGCAAATACTATCAACCATTTCCAAATTTTATTTTTCATTATTCCTTGAGTTTTTATGAACACTCATAAGTCTTATATCTGACCAAGATAAGTATCTTTATACAACAAAACTATTTTTTTTATCGCTGTTCATGAAAAGTTTTATAAAACCACTTATTTTTCATAAACAATCAAATCACTATATATACTATATCATTCTCTAATGTGACCATCTCCAATGGCTATCCACTTATACGAAGTCAGTTCACGCAAGGCCATTGGCCCTCTAGCGTGTAATTTTTGGGTAGAAATCCCGATTTCTGCTCCCAAGCCAAATTGTCCACCATCACTAAACGCCGTAGAAACATTCGCATATACACAAGCAGCATCCGTATTCTGAAGGTAATAATCAGCAGTCTCTTTATTTTCAGTTACAATTGCTTCCGAGTGTTTAGAGCTATACTTTGCTACATGATCTAGTGCTTCATCTACATTAGCTACCGTTTTAATAGACATTTTATGCGACAAAAATTCTGTACCAAAAGATTCTTTGCTAGCCTTATGAAGCAACTGAGTTGGGTAATTACCCTCTAATTTAGCGTAAGCGATATTATCAGCAAAAACCTCTACATCATGCGATTTTCCTAAGTCACTCATGATATCAACGATATCGCCTAGCTTATCTTTGTGAATCACCATACAATCTAAAGCATTACAAACTGACACCCGTCTTGCTTTTGCATTGGTTACAATTGCTTTTGCTTTTGCTGTATTTGCTTCAGCATCTACATAGGTATGGCAAATCCCAGCACCTGTTTCTATTACTGGTATTTTGGCATTTTCTCGTACAAAATTAATCAAGCCTTGGCTTCCCCTTGGTATCGCACAGTCTATATAATCTACCGCATGAAGGATTGGCAACAACGCTTCTCGTTCAGCTGGTGCGAGATAACAAACATCTTTTAAACCATACTTAGTCAATACTTTTTTGATTAAAGATACGATGGCAAGGTTAGAATCTTTTGCATCACGACTTCCTTTTAGTACACAAGCATTACCTGATTTAAGACAAAGAGCAAACACGTCAAAAGTAACATTAGGACGAGATTCGTACACAATACCAATCACTCCTAAAGGCACTGTTACTCTCGACAAATGAATCCCATTAGCTAATATTTTTTCTTCCAAAACTTGGCGAAGTGGAGATGATAAGTTAGCTACATTTCTTAAGTCGTCTGTAATTCCTTTTAACCTCTCCGAGTTAAGTAGTAACCTATCATACTTAGGATTCTCCTTATCCATTCTAGCTAAATCTTTTTGATTTTCGGCTAGAATAAATTTTTCTTTTTTTAATGACAAATCAGCTAACTCATTTAAAATATTAGCAATGTCTTTATCTTTAAGTTGTACTAATTTCCTGCTCGCTTTCTGGACCTTTTTTAGGCTTTCTATAATTTCTTTTTCCATTTTTTGGCTTCCGCTAAAATAAAAAAAGTCTTCCATATTAATACAGAAGACTTTTAAATATTGTTAATTCTTCTTTTTATACTTCGCTAATGACAATTTTATTGATTTTATCCCCAGCTTTGATATCATCTACAATCTCTACATTTTCAACTACTTTACCAAAACAAGTATGATTACGATCCAAATGTTGGGTATTGCTACGACTGTGACAAACAAAGAACTGAGAACCTCCAGTATTTCTACCAGCATGAGCCATCGACAAAACTCCTCTATCATGGTGTTGATTCTCTCCTGTAAGCTCACAATCAATCGAATAACCTGGACCACCTGCTCCTGTACCATCAGGACAACCTCCTTGAATTACAAAATCAGGAATTACACGATGAAACGTTAAACCATCATAAAATCCGTCTTCTGCTAGTTTACAAAAATTATCTACCGTTTTGGGAGTATCTTTTTCGAAAAACTCCACTTTCATTACTCCTTTGTCTGTATGTATTGCTGCTACTCTTGCCATAATTTTATTCTTTATAATATTCACAATATTACGGCTTTTGAAACTCATAACAAAAGAGGAAAAAAAATTCTCTTGTTAGCAATCACAATAATGGCTTGATACTCACAAATTATTCGACTATATTTGATTTTACCTAAAAAAAATAAATTTTATGATTGTCATAATCTCATCAACAAATAGAAGTGAATCTGTTAGTTCGTCTTTGGCTAAGTATATTCAGTCAGAGTTATCAACTCTAACTCAAGAAGAAATCAAAATCATCAACCTTCAAGATCTACCTTCTGACATTATCTCATCAGCTTTATATGGCAATAAAAACCCTCAGTTTGATGAATTAAAAAACATTATTCAATCTGCCGACAAGCTATATTTTGTTATCCCTGAATATAATGGATCTTTTCCTGGGGTACTTAAGGTATTTATTGATGGCTTAGAATTTCCTGGCGGTGTGCAAGGAAAAAAAGCGGCGATGATTGGCTTAAGTGCAGGAGTACTAGGTGGTGCTTTAGGATTATCTCACTTTACTGATGTTTTAAATTACCTCAATTGTAGTGTGTACGCCACAAAGCCTAGGCTAACAGGAATCACCAAGATTTTTGACGGCAGTCAAATTTCTGATACTTTTGTACGAAATTTAGTTACTGAACAACTAAAAGGCTTTATTGCTTTCTAAGGTATGTTATTTTCAGATATATATGGACTAACGGATATCAAGCAAGCTTTAACAAATTCCGTTAAACAAAATCATGTAGCACATGCTCAAATGTTTATCGGAAGAAAAGGCTCTGCTAATTTAGCATTAGCATTGGCTTTTGCTACCTATGTCAATTGCGAAAACACTGTTGAGAATGATGCTTGTGGAGAATGTGACTCATGTAAGAAAATGGAAAAACACATTCATCCTGACGTACACTTTGTATACCCTAGCTATAAGAAGTCTGGAAAGGAGGTCGATAATCATAAAACGTTTTTACAAAAAACTTGGAGAGAGTTTTTAATCGCATCTCCGTATCGAGTAGAATTTGATTGGGCAGAAACGATTCAAGCAGACAACAAGCAATGCATTATCTCGGTAGACAACGCTAGGTATATTAAGCAGTTTTTATCCTTAAAATCATTTAAAGGAGGTTATAAAATTGTTTTAGTTTGGATGCCAGAGAAAATGAACATTCCTGCCGCCAATGCAATTCTTAAAAACTTAGAAGAGCCCCCAGAAAAAACTTTGTTTTTGTTAGTGACAAGTGATATAGAAAAAAACATCACAACAATTATTTCTCGTTGTCAATCGGTACAAATTCCGCCCTTCTCAGATGTAGAAGTCACTACTTTTTTGGAGAGTAAAATGCAACTACTACCCGAAGAATCTGGTAGAATAGCGTTAATGGCAGACGGGGATTTGCATGAAGCAATCAAATTGATAGACCACAATAACAGTGACGAGGTAGAAGCTTATTTTCAAACTTGGATGAGAACTTGCTACGGAATGAAGTTTGATATCCTTGTAAAGGATGCCGATAAATATTCTAAAACAAGTAAAGATGCTCAAAAAATGCTTTTCCAAGTTGGATTAAATACTATGAGAAATATATTGCTAATGCATGGCGAAGTGCAAGACTTAATCAGGGCACAAGAGGAAGACAAGCAATTTGTTCAGAAATTTTCGGTAGTAGTCACAAGAGAAAAATTAGAAAATATAGTGCCACTTCTCGAAGAGGCTTATTACCATATAGAACGTAACGTAAATGCTAAGATAGTATTCTTAGACTTATCGCTTAGCATTAGTAAAATATTCAAATCAAAATGAAGATAAAAATAGGCACTAGAGGTTCAAAACTCGCCCTGTGGCAAGCTGAACACATCAAAAGTTCATTAGAAGAAAATGGCAATATCAAAGCTGAATTGGTCATTATCGAAACTAAAGGTGATAAAATATTAGATAAGTCATTGTCAAAAATAGGAAGTAAAGGAGTCTTTACTGAAGAATTAGAAACAGCTCTTAGAAAAGGTGAAATAGACATTGCCGTACACAGTGCCAAAGATGTAATGGCAATACTACCAAACGATTTACCACTAATTGCTTTTGGCAAAAGAGAAAAAGCTTGTGATGTTTTGGTGAGCTATAATAAAGACATTTTAATTGATGATGAAATCACAATAGGTACTTCATCTACAAGAAGAGTGGCGATTTTAAAAAGCAATTACCCCAAAGCTAAGATTGTAGACATGAGAGGCAATCTTCAAACTCGCTTCCAGAAAATGAAAGATGGATCTTGTGATGCCATGATCTTGGCTTATGCTGGAGTCAATCGTATGAAGCTCAACAAATATATTGTACAAGAGTTAGACATGAAGCAGTTTGTACCTCCTGTAGGTCAAGGCTCTGTGGCTATACAAATTTGTATTGATAAAATTGATATTGGAATGCTCGAAACCATTCAAAATCAACTTAATCACGAAGAAACTGCCTTTTGCATTGAAGCAGAACGAGCTTATCTAGCCGTACTAGAAGGGGGCTGTAGCATTCCGTCTTATGGACACGCTACGCATAAAGGTATGTCAATGACAATGACAGCAGGAATAGTAAGCCTTGACGGAAATAAAAAAGTAGAAAAAACAATAAAAGGTGATTTATTGCAAAGCGAAGAAATAGGAGAGCAATTGGCAGAATGGGTACTTAAAAATGGCGGAAAAGAAATTTTAAAATCTATAAAAGAAAAAAAATGAAACAAATAATATTAGGTATCGCAACAGTTTTAATATTCACTGCTTGCGCAAAAAAATCAAAAACTTGTTGCAAACAACATAAAGAAACAGTAATCCCAACAGATGAGATAATTGTTATCAATACCAAGTTTGGAGAAATAAAGGCTGTGTTATATGAAGAGACAAAGGCTCACAAAGCTAACTTCTTAAAGCTCACAAAAGAAGGGTTTTATGATTCTACTACTTTTCATAGAATTATCTCAGGATTTATGATTCAGGGCGGAGACCCAAACTCTAAGGATGAAGACCCTAATAATGATGGACAAGGAGGACCTGGGTACACAGTTCCCGCAGAATTCTTTTCTCAATTTGAACACAAAAGAGGTGCGTTAGCTGCGGCCAGAATCGGTGGGCCTAGTAATCCAGACAAACGTTCTAGTGGAAGTCAGTTTTATATTGTTGAACCAAAAGAAGGTACTCATTTTTTAGATAAAAATTACACCGTATTTGGAGAAGTGTTTGAAGGGCTAGAAGTAGTTTCTAGGATTGCCCTACAACCCAAAAATACAAGAGATAGACCTAAGGTAAATATATTGATGACCATCACAACTGAAACAGTTCCTAGGGATTCTGTAACAGCATGGACTGGGTATCAATACCCAGTTATTATAAAAGAAGAAGGTGCAGAATAAAAAGAAAATTTTAATCACAGGTTCTAATGGTCTATTGGGACAAAAATTAGTAAAACTACTAAAAGAAAAAGGAGACTTTGATTTTGTGGCTACTGCTAGAGGAAATAATCGTATTCAAGATAAAGAAGGTTTTATTTTTAAACCCATGGATGTTACCGATAAAACTGAAGTCATGAAAATTATCACAGATGAGCAACCTGATTATGTAATTCATACTGCGGCAATGACTAATGTAGATCAATGCGAAATAGAAAAAGAATCATGTACGCTACTCAATGTAAATGCAGTTGAATATTTAATAAAAGCCTGTGAGAAAAACAATGTTCATTTCACTCATTTATCTACAGACTTCATTTTTGACGGTACAGAAGGACCTTATGATGAGGAATCTGCTATTCCAAAGCCTTTGAGCTATTATGGAGAAAGTAAATTAAAAAGTGAAAAAATTATTTTTAAGTCTACTTGTGACTGGGCAATAGTGCGCACTGTACTTGTTTATGGAATTACAGTTGGCATGAGCCGTTCTAATATTATACTTTGGGTTAAGAATAGTCTTGAAGAAGGCAAAGATATTCATGTTGTTACCGACCAGTTTAGAAGTCCTACTTTGGCAGAAGATCTAGCAATGGGTTGTTATTTAATAGTGAAACAGCACGCTAAAGGCATTTATAATATATCAGGTAAAGAAGTACTTACACCATACAAAATGGCAATCAAAACTGCGAAATATTTTAAACTAGATGAATCGTTAATACATAAAACGGATGGTTTTAAATTTCAACAAACTGCAAAAAGACCATCAAAAACAGGGTTTATTATAGAGAAAGCAAAAAAAGAGTTAGGCTACAAACCTCATTCGTTTGATGAGGGAATTGCTTTACTACACCAACAAATTCAAAATCAATGAAAAAGATATTTAGTGTACTGATATTATTATTAATGAATTTATCTGCTTCCGCAGGAAATATAGATGAAAACATTAATGAGTTTTTTGCGAAGTATGTTACCAAGCCTTTTTCATACCTCATGTACGCTGTAAAAATAGGTGATACAGTCTCCTTGCCTCTTATTGTAGTCTGGCTATTTGTTGGGGCAGTGTTTTTTACTTTTTATTTTAAGTTTGTTAATATCAGATTATTCAAAACGGCGATTAATATAGTACGGGGAAAATATGATGATAAAGAATCTCAAGAAGAAGGGGAAGTGTCACATTTTCAAGCACTTACTGCAGCCCTCTCGGGGACAGTAGGTTTAGGGAACATAGCAGGAGTAGCCGCAGCTATTAGTCTAGGCGGTCCTGGTGCTACTTTTTGGATGATTTTAGCAGGCCTATTAGGAATGTCTTCAAAATTTGTAGAATGCACATTGGGTGTGAAATACAGAAAAGTAAACGACCAAGGAGAAGTAAGAGGAGGACCAATGTACTACCTAGAGCAAGGCTTAAAAGAAGCTGGAGTAAAGAGTTTAGGAAAAGTGCTTGCGGTTATTTTTGCAGTTTTCGCAGTTTTAGGCTCTTTTGGTGGGGGCAATATGTTTCAATCTAATCAAGCCTTCAAACAAATAGCCACTCTAGAGTCATTACAAGGTACTTGGTTTATCAATAATGGTTGGTTTTTTGGTGTTATAATGGCAATATTAGTAGCAGTAGTGATTATCGGTGGTATCAAAAGTATTGCAAAAGTTACTGATAAGATTGTTCCTTTTATGGTAGGTATATATGTTTTTGCCGCGTTGATTGTTCTTTTTGCACACTTCACTAAAATCCCATGGGCTTTTGGCTTGATTTTCACAAGTGCTTTTAGCTTAAAAGCAGGTATTGGAGGAGTAATTGGAATAATGGTGGTCGGAATTCAAAGAGCAGCTTTCTCTAACGAAGCTGGAGTGGGGTCAGCATCAATCGCTCATGCCGCTGTTAAAACAAAATATCCAGCAAGCGAAGGTATTGTCTCTTTATTAGAGCCATTTATTGATACTGTTGTAGTCTGTACAATGACGGCCTTAGTCCTTATCATTACAGGCTATTATAACAATACTGACTATGAAGGCGTGGCTTTAACCTCCGAAGCATTTAGCTCCGTCATACCTTGGGCCAAATATGTAATTATGCTAGCCGCTATACTTTTTGCTTTTTCTACTATGATTTCTTGGTCTTATTATGGAGCTCAGTCTTGGGGTTATTTGTTTGGTCACTCTATCCCAAGTATGGTTGTTTATAAAACTCTTTTTTGTGTATTTGTAGTTATAGGAGCTGCTTCTAGTATGGGGGCTGTATTAGAATTTTCTGACATTATGATATTAGCAATGAGCTTCCCAAATATTATTGGGTTATACTTTTTAATGCCTAAAGTAAAGAAAGAGCTTAGTCGTTACCTCAAGCACATTGGAGTATCTCATGGATAAATTTCGCAAATGGTTAAGGGATTATTTAGAATTTACTGAACAGGAAGTGAGAGGTAGCTTTTTACTTTTACTTACTGTTATATTTTTTATGCTTGTCCCAATAGTTTATCGATATAGCTTAAGCCCCGCACCTATCGAAGAAGTATCTATTGATATCCCTCTTGATATAGAAAGAAAAATAGCAATTCAAGAAAAACAATCCGAGAACAATTATTATCCGAAAGAAAAAAATCAAAAATCCCATAAAAAAAGAAAGAGAACACAGTCTAATAATGAACGTTTCCCTCAATATGTAGAGCGAAAGCCTGCTCAAGTCATTATAAGAGAACCCTTTATTTATTTAAACTCAGCTGATACAAGTGATTTAAAAAAGATAAAAGGAATTGGAAACGTTTTTGCTCAACGGATTGTCAAATATAGAAATAGAGTTTGGGGGTTTGTGTCCACCGCTCAACTTAAAGAGGTCTATGGACTTCCGCCAGAGACAATTGAGGCACTGAAGAAACAAATAGTAAAAGAAGTGCTTGTTCCAAATCAATATATTAAAATCAATCAACTTACTTTTAAAGAATTACTCAGTCATGGCTATTTGGATTACTCATCTGTAAAGAAAATCGCCAACTATCGAGATAAGCATGAGTTTAATAACCTTCAAGATGTTTATAAGTCTGGAGTAGATTCTCTTACGATTCAAAAAATAGAATTGTACCTAAAGTTTTAACTTACTCGATAATAATTTTTGCTGTTATAAGTCCTGAATTTGATCTCACTCTAGCTATATAAGCACCACTTGCTAAGCCTTGGAAGCTTAGTTTATTATTTACTACAGGATACTCTATCACTTGGCTATGTACCTTTTTTCCTTGTATAGAATATAAATCTATATAAAGAATTTCTTCAGGATTTATCACCCTTAAAGTAAACAAAGCATTTAAGCTTACTGTTGGGAAGAGTATAATATCACTGAGTACTTTACAAGTAGCTGACACCACATTTGAGTGATCAAATTCTCTATCATAATCTACCTGTTTGAGTCTGTAATATTTATAATCAGACTGAGTTTCTAGTATATATGAATACACAGTAGGTTTGTAAGTTGTACCACTCCCTATGACCTCTCCAACCTTCTGAAACGAAGTAGCATCTACTGAACCCTCTATGTTAAAATGAGAATTATTTTTTTCTTTTGATGTCTCCCAAATTAACTGAATGTCACCATTACTACAACTCACGTCAAAGTAAGAAAATATCACGGGAAGAAGACCGCCAGCACAAGTAGCTAAATCATAAGAGGCAGGCCCTGCGAGTGGGGTCGGAATCACTGGTTTAACTCCCCCACAAGTAACTCCTGTTCCGTTTGCCTGATTATAGGTGTTATATGTAAAATCACCTGTACCTTTAAGAGTAGTAGTACCCCCTAGGCTAATATCAGTTGCGGTAAGTGAACCGTTGATTGTTAAATTTGCCGATCCGCTACCCCCGTTTAACCCCCCTCCTATATCAATTGTACCACTAGTAAGAATTACTGCATTTGACCCAAAAATATTAAAATCAGTACCAACCATAATGTCGCCAGTAACTGTTAAATTCACACCATTTTGTACAGTAAAGGAAGTTCCTGCAGTTATCTCAGCACCTATAGTAGAGGTCCCACTTCCTTTAACTATAATCTCATCAGTAGTTGTGATTGAACCTCCGGTAATATTAAATTGAGCACTACCCTCTATAATAAAGTCTGTTGCTGTAATAGTAGGAGTACCTATTGTTTTAGAGGAATTAATAGTAATCGTATTAGCACTCAAAGTCCCATTGATAACATTAGTAGGTGCACCCCCTCCCCCTGTATTAATTACAATTTCATCATTACTTGATATTGTCCCACCTAAATTTATCGTTATTTCTCCTCCAAATCCAAAATTTAATTTTCCAATATTATGTAATGTCCCCCCATTATTTATGGTAAAAATTCTTGCACCAAAACCATTTGTAAATGATCTTGTTACAGTATGATTAATAATAAAAACATCACCACCAGCTCCTGTAGCTGATGGTGGGCCAACACCACCCCATGTAGAAGCATCAGACCAAGAACCATTTTGAGTAGAGGTATATGTTACTGCAGAGACAGTGTTCAAACTCATCGAAAGCAATAAGCCCACAACAATAATTCGAATATTAGGTTGTAATAAATTTTCCATAATTTCATAATCAGGTATTGCCCCTCACAAAGATACGAAAAATAAACTACTCACCTTGCAACGGTCTTAGTTCCTTTTTTGCTTTTAAAAATGATTTTCTAAGTGTATTTTTTAGTTGATATTTCATTTTATCTAGATTTTTTACTTGTAGGTAACTAAGAGTATATACATCGTTATGTTTTGATAAAAGAGTTTTAACCCTCACTAGCCTATTTACTTGTACCTCCAAGAAGAGGGAAGAATTTAAAAATCAATTTGATATCATCAATCACTTGATAGTTTTTGGCGTATAAAAAATCCAGTTGTTTTTTAATCTGTATATTATTACGATTATTAGGCAATTCTGTTGTGGGTGAGATAACACCTTTTTTAAGCTTAGGAAGAGATAAATCTTTGTACTCAGAAAATCCTACCCAGGATTGACTTCCTAATAGCACGCTAAGACTATTGCTTAGGTACATGGTTTTTTGTTTAACAAACCATGTACTAATAGGAAAAGTCAGTAAGAATAAGATCGAAGATAAAATGTCTAATGTACGTTTATTTCTTAAATTAGAGTTTTTACTAATATTAAGTTTGATCTCAATGGCGTACAAATCCCCAGGGTGATTGCGAGAGTCACTACCTATGATATAATCACTGTTATCTGGAGTGATTTTGAAACTAATAAACTTACTACTAAGGCTCATCATGGTAGAAATAACCGTTTGAGTATCAATATCTTTAGAACAGAAAATAATTTCATCTATTTGATGAATATTTATAATTTCATCTATTTGATGCAGAGATCCAAGGTAGTTTTTATCCGAATCATTTATATCCTCTGCCGAAATATAACCTAAAGACTTTACATTAAGATGTAAAGAGATCAGCAACCGAATTACCCTGTCATATTCGGTTTTAGTACCTATAATTGCTATTTTGTTTTCTTTTTCTTTACCAAAACTTAAGCTTTTATGTGTGAGGTAATAAGTGATGATTTGCTTGAGACTAAGCACTACAATACTGACAATACCTCCTAAAATAATTAAGGCCTTAGAATATCGGTACATGTCTATAAAGTTGGATACTGCTGCTATGACTAAAACCCCTATTATTGCTCCTCTAATAATCTTAAAAAACTTTAAAGGCTTATCATTGCCTCCGCTATAATAATTAGTGGCTAACCACACTAATACATATATCGGTAAAATAATAGTGAAATATTGTAAAGGAAAATGACTATTTTCTGGTTTATAATGTGATTCCCAATATTTGGTAATAAAATACATGCAAGCCCATATTAACCCACCACTAACTAGTGATCCGCGAACATCTCTGAGTAGATTTTTTATAATATCAAGTACAGCCTTCGAGTAAATCGCAATGTTAATTAAGACATTAAACAAACCTGCTTTTTTAGGTGAAAAATGCTTTTTAGCAAATTTTTTCATCGCACCATAAAAAATAAAAACATAATTAACAGATGTTTTTTTTGTACTTTCTCCTTTGTAATGAATGATTCTAGTATGCGGATAATAATAATTCTTATATCCACCCTGTATGATTCGGTATGATAAATCTATATCCTCCCCATACATGAAATAATCTTCATCAAGTACTCCAACCTTATCTAAAGCTTCTTTCCGCATGAACATAAACGCTCCAGATAAAACATCAATCTCATGCGTTTTTTTCTTGTCAAGGTAACCTAAATGGTATTTCCCAAAAGTTTTTGATTTAGGAAATAATGCTGACAGGCCAGATATTTTATAAAAAGCAACCCAAGGAGTAGGTAATCCTCTTTTAGACTCAGGCAAGAACTCACCTTTTCCATCTACCATTTTTACACCTAGTCCACCTGCATCAGGATGTGTATCCATAAACTCGATACATTTTTCAAACGTATCTTCCTCAACAATTGTATCAGGATTTAATAATAAAACATATTCACCTTTGGCTTGATGTATGGCTTGGTTATTAGCTTTAGAAAACCCTAAGTTTTCTTTATTGTCAATTAAAATTATATCGGAAAACTTTTCCTTTACTAACTCTACAGACTTATCAGCTGAATCATTGTCTACAACAAATATTTCCGCATCAATATTTTGAGTTGCTTTTTGAACCGATTTCAGTGCTTGTTCCAAAAAATAACAAACATTATAATTAACAATGATAATGGACAGTTTTATCAAAATTCTGTTCTGTTTAAAATACTTCTCGCCAATGTAATTTCATCAGCATATTCAATTTCACCACCTACAGGTACTCCTCTTGCAATAGAAGTAACCTGTACACCTATTTCTTTGAGTTTTTTTGATAAATAAAAGCTTGTTGTATCACCTTCCATAGTTGAGCTTAAAGCTAATATTATTTCTTTAACTTCATCTTCTTTGACCCTTGTTAATAAAGATTGGATTTTAAGGTCTGCTATACTTATTCCTTCAATTGGCGATATAACGCCACCAAGCACGTGATATTGCCCAAAATATTGATTAGTGTTTTCTATTGCTAACACATCTTTAGTTTCCTCTACTACGCAAATGAGACTTTTATCTCTAGCTTGATTAGTACAAATCGAGCAAATATTATGATCAGATATTGAATGACATTTTTGGCAGTACTTTATATTTTTTCTTACCTCTTGAATTGCTTCCGCTAAACTCTCCGCATAATACACATCCTGTTTGAGAATGTGTAAGACTAACCTCAACGCCGATTTAGTACCTATTGAAGGTAGCTTGGAAAGTTCTTTAACCGCTTTTTCTACAAGGACAGAAGGGAAGTGCATCAATTATAAAATCTCTGCGTTAATGCCCCTTTTGCAAATCGCATCTCGTTGTGATGCAAGAGAGTCAAAACTACCATTGTTGACGGTGCATTTTCCATTGTTATGGATGATTAACGTACATTGCTCTGCTTGCTCCGCTGAGTGCTCACAAATGTCCATTAGTGTATCAATCACATGCTCAAAAGTATTTATTTCATCATTAAACACCATTAATTCATGAGCGTTCTCTGTGCTTACAGTTTGTATTTTTTCTTCTAATTCTGGAAGATTATTACTAATCATAGCAAATAATTTTTGATTAAATCTTAGCAAATTTACAAAAAAATAGGGACTTTTAAGACTTACTCTTATGTTTAATTATGGAATTAAGTAGCAAGTCGGGAATTATTCTAGTCACATTAGCAGGATATTTTTTAATATTAATTCTGATTTCATACCTCACTTCTCGGAATAGCAACAAGGATACTTTCTTCACAGGAAACCGTCAATCTCCTTGGTATTTAGTCGCTTTTGGGATGATAGGGGCTTCTTTGAGTGGTGTTACATTTATCTCTATCCCTGGCTGGGTAGCAGGTCAACATTTCACTTATATGTTTATGGTATTTGGCTACGTGTTAGGCTATGCTATTATTGCTGAAGTTTTGTTACCAATGTATTATAGGTTAAATGTTACTTCTATTTATGAATATCTTGCACAACGATTTGGTGATACCTCGTATAAAGTAGGAGCTTCTTATTTTATTTTATCTCGTGTGATAGGCGCAGCCTTTAGGTTATTTTTAGTAGCAGGGGTTTTACATCAATTTGTTTTCGCAAACCCTGACATTTTTCCTAATCAAAGCATTCCTTTTTGGATTTCTGTATTGGTTACTATTTTACTTATCTGGGTTTACACCTTCAAAGGTGGGATTAAAACCATTGTTTATACCGATGCTTTACAAACCTTATTTATGTTGCTGTCTTTGGGTATTAGTATTTATGTGATTACAACATCATTGGACTGGAATTTTAGTGAAACAATTAATCAATTGTCTACATCCAAATACACCAATCTTTTAGACAATGCAAAAGCGGACAATCACTGGTGGTTAGGTATTATCAACGGAATGTTTATTGCTATCGTCATGACTGGGTTAGACCAAGATATGATGCAAAAAAATCTAACCATTAACTCTATCAAAAAAGCGAAAAAAAACATTTATGTTTTTTCAGGGATTTTGGTAATTGTTAATTTTTTCTTTTTAATTTTAGGAGCATTATTGTACATTTATTGCGAGCAAAAAGGGATTCAAGCCCCAGCCCTTACTGATGAATTGTTTCCTACTTTATCATTTCAATACTTAGGTGTATTTCCAATGGTCATATTTTTGTTGGGGATTACTGCAGCAGCTTATTCTAGTGCTGACTCTGCACTTACAGCACTTACTACAAGTTTCATTATAGATATTTGGGGTAAAAAATCAAACGAAGTTAAAACAACAGAACGCTACTTGGTTCATATTGGCTTTAGTTTTCTATTATTTATTGTAGTTGTTGTTTTTAAATCTTATATTGACGAAGCCGTAATTAAACAATTATTTACGGCGGCAGGATATACTTATGGTCCTTTGTTAGGCTTGTTTACCTTTGGTTTGTTTACTAGTATTAAAGTAAAAGATAAATGGGTATGGGTTGTTTGCGTCTTATCACCTATCTTTTGTTATGGGTTAAACTATTATCTAATTGAAAAAGAAATTTATAAATTTGGATTTGAGATTCTATTGCTAAATGGGGCAATAACATTTCTAGGTTTATTTTTGTTATCACAAAAACACAAAGTATATGAAACTGATTGATAAAATATCATATTTATTAATGGCGTGGTTAATATTATCTGCCTGTCAGAAGGATTTTAAAGATGTAAGCTGGGAGACCGAAATAATTGCACCTCTCATAACAGGTGAGATGAGTATCGAAAACTTAGTCAAAACAGATACTACTTTTGTTCAAAATGGAAAAGACTTGTCTTTTGTGTATAAACAAGATATTCACCCTATTTTACTTAACCTTGATACGATTATAGAAATAGGCACAAAACCATTTGAAAAAACAATTAAACTACAAACGTTAGAGTTGGCTTCTCAAGAGTTTAATAATCAAATTACTTTGGGAGACATTATAAGCTCCTTGCCTACTCCTATTGCTGACGGAACTGCTATTCCTAGTTTCTTTTTGGGTGCAGGGATAAACGTTCCGCCTTTACCAGCTCAGTCTATAGATTTTAGTAATTTCATTACCTCAGCAGTTTTGACAAAAGGTGATTTGAATATCGAAATAGAAAACCAACTCCCTTTAGATTTAGCAGAAATACGCATTACCATTAGAAATAGTAGTAGTGGTATATTATTATTTCAAAAAACGTATAATAATATAAAAAGCAGAAAGACTTCTTCTTTTACAGAAGATCTTGCTCAGGAATTAAATGGACAAGCCATAGAGGGTAAGCTAGATATAACTATAGACAACGTACACCTTACTCTCCCAACTGGATTTGTTGGTAATATTTTAATTAATTATGCCGATTTTCTACGATTTAAAGTGGGTATTAGTAATATAAAAGTAAGCTCAGCTACCGCAATTTTTCCTGCCCAAGACGTAGTTGATTTTCAAGACACTACAAGGCTCACAGACGTAGGAGATGTAGAGCTTCTTTGGACAGATATCGACAAAGGGACAGTAAAAGTATCAGCATATAGTACAATCCCAACCAAAATGTTTTTTACGTATAAGATTATTTCTGCCATTAAAAATGGGCAAACATTTGTAGTCGACACTATTTTACCTGCTGCCCCAGGTAACGGGACTGCTGATTCTGTTGTAGCAAATTTTTATTTTAATGAATACCACTTAGACCTAACAGGAGATCCTTTAGGACTAGGCAATGGTAGCTTATTCAATACATTTTTTAGCAGTTTAGTAGGTCATATTGACTCTACAGGGCAGCAAATATCAATGTCTTTACAAGACTCTATCTTTATACTGATTCAGGTAACTAAAATAAAACCACAAAACATTAAAGGATATGCGGGTCAAGATACTTTTTCGATCACAGAGGGAGTTCATTTTGAGGGATTAGATCAATTTTCAGCAGATGAAATCAAATTCAAAAATGTTAATTTTAAATTAACGATAGAAAATGGTTTTGTGATTCCAGCACAACTACACGTCAAAACCTTAACGGCGTATAACACTAAAAAAGGCACTCAAGCATCTGTTTCTGGAATTACCCATCCGATTTTACCAGCATTAGAAAATAACAAAATCATTACACCAGTCACCACCGAAATTGAAATTCCCAACACGGCGGCACTTATAAGCATCCAACCCGATAGCCTTGTTTATGATTTTGAAATCATAACTAACCCTAACGGAAACACGCCCCCATATAGTAATTTTGCTCAAAAAATCACTGCCATTACCCCTAAAGCAATTATAGAAATTCCTTTAGAGATGAATGTAAAAGGTTTTTATTTATCAGATACAGCCGACTTTGCAATTAACCAGATTGATATACCCGATATTTTAAAAAATGAAAAAATATACTTACTACTAGATAATAGTATTCCCGCATCAGGTAACCTAAATATTATTTTTATGAATGATAATTATGATATAATAGACAGCCTCAGCACAAGTAAATCCTTTTTATCTCCAGCAGTAGACGTCAATGGAGTTTCTGTAGAAACGGCAAGAAGTTCTTATGTTTTTGATATGCCGAAGGCTAGGTTACATAAAATATTAAATGCTGCACATATTAAATATGATGTAAAATTTAACACTTCAGACATGATAGAATATGTTAAAATACAGAGTGATAACACAATTAAAATCACATTAGTAGGTGATGTAGGACTTATTGTCAACAAAGACCTTATAAAGTAATTAAATGAAAAAAATAGTATCAATAATTTTACTGACTGTCACTAGCTTAGGCTTGGCACAAAATCAGCAAACTATCTTAGAAGTTGATAGTATTAAAGCAATTATCAGTTTAGAAGGGGGGGTAAGCATACAATCTTCTTCTATTACCAACTCATTGATAAACAAGGTTTACTCAGATGGTTTCTTTACTAATGAAGTCAAGCAAGATGTGGTTAATCGTTTAGATAAATTTAACACTCGGTATAGTGACAATAGTTATATTCAATTAGGGTATAAAACAGGAGGAAAAAAAATAAATTGGTCGGTAAACCTTCGACAGAGATCCAATTCTTTTGCACAAATCAATGCTAATTTTTTAAAACTTACTATGTATGGAAACAAACAGTTTAGAGGTCAAGATTTGAACCTTGGTAATACTATTTTTGTGACTCAACTGTACCAATCTTTGGGCTTTGGGCTTGAGAAAAACATCAATAAATTTACTTTTGGCGGAAGTCTTAATGTTCTCAAAGGTTCTTATTTGGATTTTTTTTCTATTGAGGATGGCTCTTTGTTTACAGCCCAAGACGGTACAGAAATTTTGGCAAAAGGAAAAATAAGGTCTATTACATCTGACAGTCATTCGGGGAAGGACTGGAGTGGGCTCGGCTTGTCATTTGATGCTAGTGTGCAATATGACGTGTCAGATGAATTATTATTTAGGCTTGAAGCTGATGATATTGGATTTATCAAATGGAAATCCCTCAAACACACAAAAGGGACGATTGATAAAGCGTTAACTCCTTATCAAATTAACTTACTTAACCCTAGTGCTTCGTTTAACAGCAAAATAAAACTGGATGAAATCTTAGGCTTGACCAGCCAAAACAGTTCGTTTACTTATCGCACGGCAGGTAATGTTCACTTTTTAGCGAAAGCAAAAATAAGAAAAAACATAAGCATGAGAGCGGGCGTTAGGGTTTATACAACAGCGGGGGCCATCCCTTTGGTTTATCTTAATCCAATGTATAAGCTCAAAAAACACGCATTAGGCTTGACCTTACAAGCAGGAGGATATGGTTATAAAGACATTATATTAAATTATGAATGGGTGATTGCCAACCGAGTACATTTACTCGTAAATGCAAACGTATTAGAAGCTTTGCTTGCCCCTAGTACAACGTCTTCACAAGGGCTCAACGCATCGTTGCTATATTATTTGCGTTAGATGAAAAATTGGAAACGGTTTACTTTTCCCAAATTATTTAATTTAACTAAGCTAGTCACTTCATATTATGTATCTATTTGGTTAAAAAGACCTGTGCAGTGGGGATTACCCGATAGCGTTTCTATTGAGCCAACCACTTCTTGCAACCTTCGTTGTCCTGAGTGTCCTAGTGGATTGAGGTCATTTACTCGCCCTACTGGTATGATGGATCTTGCTCTTTTTCAGAAAATTATTGATCAGATGCATCATCACCTAATGTACCTTACTTTGTACTTTCAGGGTGAACCATATCTCCATCCTCATTTTTTTGATTTAGTCAAAATCGCTTCCGCTAATGTCTATGTTGCGACGTCTACTAATGCACATTACTTGAACCCTAGCAACGCCTTTAAAACCGTAGAGTCAGGTTTAGATAAGCTCATTATCTCTATAGACGGCACTAGCCAAGATACTTATGAAAGTTACCGAATAGGCGGCGAGTTAAACAAGGTGTTAGAAGGAACTAAAAACATTGTGCAAGCCAAGAAAGATTTAAAATCAAAAAGCCCAAAAATCATTTTTCAGTTTTTGGTAGTTGCCCATAACGAGCATCAAATTGAAGAGGCAAAACAGCTAGCCAAAGAATATGAGGTAGATGATATAGTATTCAAAACGGCACAAATATATGATTATAAAAATGGATCAAATCTAATCCCTCAACAAGATAAATATTCTCGATATAAATTAAACACACAGACCAGCGAATACCAAATCAAAAACAAATTACCCAATCAATGCTGGAGAATGTGGCACTCTTGTGTGTTAACTTGGGATGGTACTATTGTCCCTTGTTGTTTTGATAAAGATGCCAAACACGCTTTAGGTTCAATTCAAGATAAAGATTTTAAAACAATTTGGTTTTCGGAAGCGTATCGGACATTCCGAATGAAACTCTTAAAGGGAAGAAAACACATCGACATCTGTCAAAATTGTAGCGAAGGAGGAAAAGTTTTTGGATAGTCTTAAAAATTCAAACAAAAAAAGCACAAACGATATGTTTGTGCTTTCTTAATAAAATAAAGTATTAAAGATTAGTATCTATAATGTTCAGGCTTGTACGGTCCGTCTACAGTTACACCAATATAAGAAGCTTGTTCTTCAGATAATTTCTCAAGTACTACTCCGATTTTAGCCAAGTGCAAACGAGCAACTTTTTCATCTAAATATTTTGGAAGCATATATACCTTGTTTTCGTACTTATCACTGTTATTCCAAAGCTCTATTTGTGCCAAAGTTTGATTTGTAAACGAGTTAGACATTACAAATGATGGATGCCCTGTTGCACAACCAAGATTTACTAAACGACCCTCTGCCAATAGAATAATTTGTCTACCACTCTTAAGCGTATAAAGATCTACCTGAGGTTTTACCTCATCTTTAGAAGCATTATTATTAAGCCAAGGTACATCAATTTCGTTATCAAAGTGTCCGATATTACAAACGATTGCTTTGTCTTTCATTTTTTCAAAATGACTTCCCCTGATAATGTCTTTGTTACCAGTAGTTGTCACTAGAATATCTCCCTCACTACAAGCATCATCCATTTTCTTTACCTCAAACCCATCCATCGCTGCTTGCAATGCACAGATAGGATCTATCTCAGTCACGATTACACGAGCACCAGCCCCTTTTAGAGATGCCGCAGAACCTTTCCCTACATCACCATATCCAGCTACGATAGCCACTTTTCCTGCTAGCATTACATCTGTAGCACGACGAATCGCATCTACCAATGACTCTTTACAGCCGTATTTATTGTCAAATTTAGACTTAGTTACAGAATCATTTACATTAATAGCAGGAACTAATAAAGTCCCGTTATTTTCTCTCTCTACCAACCTATGTACCCCTGTTGTTGTTTCTTCAGAAAGTCCTTTAATACCTTTTGCTAATTCCGGGAACTGGTCAAAAACCATATTTGTCAAATCACCTCCATCATCAAGAATCATGTTTAATGGTTTTCCACCTTCAAAAGCAAATAAAGTTTGCTCAATACACCAATTAAACTCTTCATCATTCATGCCTTTCCAAGCATACACAGGGACTCCTGCTTCAGCAATAGCTGCTGCTGCATGATCTTGTGTAGAAAAAATATTACATGAAGACCAAGTTACCTCAGCACCCAAATCCAACAATGTTTCAATCAAAACAGCAGTTTGGATAGTCATGTGAAGACAACCCGCTATACGAGAACCTTTAAGCGGTTGCTCATTTTTATATTCCTCTCTCAAGGACATTAGCCCAGGCATTTCAGCTTCTGCTAATGTGATTTCTTTACGACCAAAAGCTGCTAAGCTCATGTCTTTTACTTTATATGTTAGTGTCTTTTCCATAGTTTTGTATCTAATTAGTCAGCAAAGTTAAGCCTTTCACATTTAATATCATAGGGAGAGTTTATTCTAATCATAATTAGCCCTCAATAAATAATTTAACTCATGTATTGTTGGGGCTTCCCTGTCGTTGCACTCACGGGGCTATTTCGCCCCTACGGTCGGGTTTTTCGTTCCCAATCTTCCCGATAAAAAAAATCGGGAAGGATTTCCACTTCACCCCCTAAGCCAACCCAAAAACCCTTTAGATGATTTTGAGTTATGAATATTTTCGCCTAGATTGTCTATATATCAAGCCAAAAAAATATTTTATAAAAAAATACAGGGTCTAGATATATAGGAAATATACGGAACAGTTCCGTATATACGTACGTTGTAGTTCCAC
>CAZEGV010000008.1:0-59136 GCA_964511645.1 uncultured Cytophagales bacterium | reverse complement strand
AAAATATTATTATAAACTCAAATCTAAAAGTTGCATTTATTACTTGAACTTAAGGTCTGAAAAATTCTCGCTCTTCTAAATAATAAACATAATTTTTGTCTAAGTAATGCATAAAAGTTGTAAATGCATTATCTTCAATGTTTGTTAAATCTATTTTTACTGAAGCCTTACCTTTTTTTATTTTTACACTTGATTTACCAGCTTTTGTATAATCCATCAAGGCTCTGGTAAAGGCTCTTTCTTCATAATTCCATTTATTTGTCAAAATTTTCAAAAATACGGGTAATATTTTTTGAAAATCTATTTCATTGTAACTATTACCTCTTCGAGGAAGTTTATAATGGTGCTTTGCTGGTAAACCGTTTCTATAGGTAGTAACCATTTCTTTGTTGTTGGTAAATAACAGCACATCATCAACCAATGTGATATAAAAGTTTAAATTATTTTCTGTGAAACTATAATAATCCCCCTCTTTAATAATCAATTTCGTGTATTCGATAATGTTCAAAATATTTTGAATGTGTTCTTTATCGTCTGTTGCCAATAAATAAACAAATTCGGGTACATCTACCGTGTCAATTACTCTTCGTTCTACATACTCATATTCTTCGTTATAATCGTAAGTGATGTGCTCAACAACTTGTTTATTCATTCCTTGAAAAGAAAAAGAAACATCCCCACTCCACAACTTCATTATGTTTTCTTGGTTAATAACCAAATCATACAATTCATAAATATCTTTATTGATAGGTGCAATTTCTTTTGTTGCCGAAGAAACATCTAAATAAAGTTTCTTGAAAAGAGGAATAAACTCGGTCGGTTTGATTGCAGACGAAGAAACAAACATTGTTTTGTCTTTGTCAATGTATTTTTTGAATTTTGGGTTTAGCCTTGTTTTGTATATCTTTTTAGTGAATGGTTTCAAATCTTCACCAAATTTTATTTTCATATCAAGTGTAATATCTTTTTCATTAAAATCAAGTCCTACAAAAGCATCTTTTACCCAATCTTGATTGAGTACCTTAAAAACATCAACTTCTCTTATTCCTCCTACTGCATTCTGCATGAATTTCATCATTGATTCTGAAACCAAATAATCTGAAGATGCCCAGGCAAATACATCTCTTTTCTGGCGTAGTGCTTTTTTGAAACTCTTATTTTTCATCAATGAATTAGAACCATTAGAAAAAACTGATTGATGAAATTTTGCTGTTACCTCTTTTGTTTTTTCTTCTCTTTTTGCTCTTAACTCTTTACGTTCTTTCCAAGACAAATCATAGTTTGTTGATTGACTTAATTTTCCCCCAAAAGAAAGAATGAAATAAGAATCATCGTAAAGACCACTCATTTGATTGAAAGTACCCCCTTGTTTAAGTTCAGAAATATCGCCACCAAAAACTTTTTTAAATGAAGCAAAAAACACTTCTTTATCCTTTATAGGGAGTAAAAAACTAGCTATTGTATAACTTCCTCTATTGGTTACAAAAAAATAAAAGTTCTCTTCATAATTAAGCCCTGTTTTTTCTTGCTCAAACAACAAAGAAAATAAACTGTACTCATTTGTAGCTCTTCCTCTGGCTATTTTTTTGTCATAATCAGCCTTCAGTTCTTTAAAAATAGGCAGATTTTTCACCTTCTCTTTATTCAATTCATTACTGAGATTTTTGGTATTTAACCCAAATACAAATCCTGCATCTTCGGGAATTAATTTTTCTATCTGTGCCGTTATATTGACAATTGTTGCTAATGCCACTAAAACTGTTATTACTATCTTTTTCATCTATTTAGTCGTTAGTTTTATTCAATTATCAGTTGGCTAAGACATACTCCTCTAACCTTAGGGTTAACACCTCAAAGCTTAAGTCATAAGACTTTATCGCAACGTACTATAAATAAGCTCATTTCACAACAAAGAAAAACACTTGTTTTCCTCTTTAATGCGAGGTGTGAATATAGCATAAGTGATTTTTAGCTCGGCTGAATGAAAATAATAAAAAGTTAAAAGGATTTGGCTTTGGACTAAAAACCGTATCTTTGTCCCTTCATTATAGCACATAAATTATGCTCATAGAAGTATTAAAATCAAAAATTCATCGCGTAGCGGTTACTCAAGCAGAACTTAACTATGTAGGAAGCATCACAATTGATGAAGACCTTATGGATGCGGCTGAGATCATTGCTAATCAAAAAGTGCAAATTGTAAATGGAAATAATGGCAAGCGTCTTGAAACTTATGTAATTAAAGGAAGAAGAGGTAGCGGTACAATATGTTTGAACGGTCCTGCAGCACGAAAAGTACAGGTTGGCGACACCGTAATCATTATTGCTTACGCTCAAATGGAACTCGAAGAAGCCAAAAAATATAATCCTGTTATTATTTTTCCAAAAGAGGGAAATAAACTATAAACATTGTGAATCAATTAAAATCGATATTCAAATTTTCTTTATTATTAGGTCTAATGTTTGGTGCTTTATGGCTTGCATTTTCTAATATGGATTTGTACCCAGAGGATGATAGTTTATCAGGTACTTTTTCCGAAAAAATGGATTTTATTGTTAAAACAGCAAAGACAACAAATCCTTTTTGGATGATTGTATCGGGTGCTATTGCTATGTTGAGTCACTTTTTTCGTTCGGAGCGTTGGCGTGTACAACTAGAGGGCATTGGGTACAGAGGCATTTCTTCGTCAGCAGCATTTTTATCTGTAATTAATGGTTATTTTGTAAATATGGTAATTCCTAGAGGAGGAGAAATATCTCGTCCTGTAATGTTACAAAAACTAGAAAAAGTACCCACAGATATATCAATTGGCACAGTAGTGGCAGAAAGGGTAATTGATTTACTATTACTAATTGTTCTCATTGGTGTTATTTTCATCTCTCAATTCACAAAGTTTAGTCAGTTTATACAGGATTATCTAAACCATAATGCGGATAAAAACATAGAGAGTTCACCTCCTTATATTCTATACGGAATTTTGATATTCATCATTTTATCTGGCTTGTTTTTTTTCTTTTTGTATAAGTACAAACAAGATTTCTTTACAGGATTTATCACAAAAGTAAAAGCATTTTTGGGAGGATTGAAAGTAGGTTTGCTTTCGATATTGAAGTTAGAGAAAAAATGGTTGTATGCTTTGTACTCTTTAGCTATTTGGGCTTGTTATTTTCTAATGATTTATACAATATTTAAGGCCTCAGATTATACTTCAGGATTAGGTATGATGGATGCACTTACAATATTTGTAGTAGGCGGTATAGCAATGGCCATACCAATGCCTGGCGGAGCAGGAAGTTATCATTTATTAGTTGCGGCGGCATTTTTTACTTTATGTGGATTACCTGATGCTACCAAAAATACTGCTTTCACAACAGTGTTTCATGGTTGGCACACAATAGTGCTTATCGTAGTAGGAGGTATTTCTCTATTCATCAGTCAATATAAAATCAAAAATGCCAACAAAGGATAAGATTTTAACATTAGCGGAAGCAAAAAAACAAGTTAATAACTGGCAAACAACAGGACAAAAAGTTGTTTTCACCAATGGCTGTTTTGACATCGTACATTTAGGGCATATTGATTATCTCGAAAAAGCACAAGCCCTAGGCGATAAGCTAGTCTTAGGGCTCAATACAGATCAATCTATTCAGGTTATTAAAGGCACTCAACGCCCTATTATCAAAGAAGAAAGCAGAGTTAGGCTAATGGCGGCACTACAATTTGTAGATGCAGTTGTTCTTTTTAGCGACGACACCCCGCTTACGCTTATCGAAACACTTTTACCCAATATCTTGGTAAAAGGAGATGATTATACGGTAGATACAATTGTTGGGTCAGAAATAGTGATAGCCAATGGTGGAGAAGTAAAAACAGTACAGCTAGTAGATGGTTACTCTACCAGTAGCATCATTCAAAAAATCATCAATACAGAGGAGTGATAATCACTTATTATTAGTTCTTTTTGTCAATAGCCTCATATTGACTTTGAACTTTGTATAGAGAAAAGTACCTTTGTCTCGTGGAATATTTATCAGAATTGGCAATCAATAGTTTTATACGTCTGGCTTTAGCCGAAGACGTAGGTGCTGGTGATCATTCTTCACTTGCTTGTGTGCCTACTACTGACATAGGTAGAGCCGAGTTAAAGTGTAAAGACGAAGGGGTTTTAGCTGGGATTAATCTAGCAGAAAGAATATTTTTGTTGGTAGATGATAAACTAGGGGTAAAATTATATTTCAAAGATGGACAATATGCCAAATACGGAGATATTGTTTTAGAAGTAAAAGGAAATCAACAAAGCATTTTAAAAGCAGAGCGGTTGGTATTGAATTGTATGCAAAGAATGAGTGGTATTGCTACTTATACGCATAAGATGATTAGTATGATTGCTCATACCAATGCTAAATTATTAGACACCCGTAAGACGACGCCTAATTTTAGGATTATGGAAAAGTGGGCAGTATTGATAGGTGGTGGACATAACCATCGTTTTAATCTTGAAGACATGATTATGATTAAAGATAATCATATTGATAGTGCGGGTAGTATCAAAAAAGCGTTAGAAAAAACAGCTAGTTATATTAAAGAAAAAAAAATAGACATTAAGGTAGAAATAGAAACTCGCAATATTGAAGAGGTAAAAAAAGTATTAGAAGTAGGGCTAGTAGACAGAATTATGTTAGATAATTTTGATATACCAACTACAATAGAAGCTTTAGCTTTGATTAATAGTAAATATGAAACTGAATGTTCGGGGGGAATCAACGAAGAAACGATTGTAAAAGTTGCTGAAACGGGAGTTGATTATATCTCGGTAGGGGCATTAACACATTCTTTCAAAAGTTTAGATTTAAGTTTAAAAATAAAAAAATAATGATTGTAAAAACAAAAGGATACGAGCTAACACCAGCTACGTTCAAAAATATAGGGATAAGACATGCTATAAAAGATTTATGGTGGGTGTTTGCTTTGCCATTGGTGCTTATTATACTTACAGTAGTGTTTAACACGATATGGTGGGGAGTTGCTGCTCTAGTTTTAATAGGTTTATATTTATTATTTTGGTATATAATGTTTGCAGGAATTACTCAAATGGAACAATACAAAACTATGTTTCAAAAGATGAAATATGATATCACAAGCCAACAGATTATGATGAAGATTAATCCAAAACAAGGTATGCCAGTGCAATGGAAACAAGTAAAATCTGCTAAAGTGGATGATAAAGCGATAACTTTATTTTTATCTAGGGCACAATTCATTCATTTACCCCGCCGTATTTTCAATACGGATATGGATATAAAATTTGTAGAGTCTATTTTAAAAAGAAAAGGTTTAGTTGAATAAACTTTTCTCTACACCTTAATTTAATTACATTGTGGAGCTAAAATAATAGCTTATGGCTTGGTTTACAAGAAAAGAAAAAGGAATTGTTACACCTACGGCACTTAAAAGAGAGGCACCAGACGGATTATGGTACAAATGCCCCGAGTGTAAAAAAGTAGCTCAAACTAAAGACTTTGTAGCGAACTCATATACTTGCCCTGATTGTGAAAATCATGGACGTATTGGATCAAAAGAATACTTTGAACTATTATTTGATGGAGATGCGTTTAGAGAAATAGATGCCGATTTATCTTCTGGTGATCCATTAAACTTTGTAGATACTAAGAAGTATACCGACAGAGTAAAAGCTTCTCAAGAGAAAACTGGGCTTCAAGATGCTATTCGTGCTGGATATGGTACACTAGATGGTATTAAAATCGTAATCGCCTGTATGGACTTCTCATTTATTGGCGGGTCTATGGGGTCAGTAGTAGGGGAGAAAATTGCAAGATCCATTGATTTTGCTAGACTTAAAAAAGTACCATTTTTAATGATTTCTAAATCTGGAGGAGCTCGTATGATGGAAGCAGGATATTCATTAATGCAAATGGCAAAAACCTCTGCTAAGCTAGCTTTATTAGACAAAGAAGGACTTCCTTACATCTCATTATTAACAGACCCAACTACTGGTGGAGTAACTGCTTCTTTTGCTATGCTAGGTGATTTTAATATCGCAGAACCTGGAGCTTTGATTGCCTTTGCAGGACCTCGTGTTATCAGAGAGACAATTGGGAAAGACCTTCCAGAAGGATTTCAAAGTGCCGAATTTGTTTTAGAGCATGGTTTCTTAGACTTTATTGTAGAGAGAAAAAAATTAAAAACTAAAATTGCCACTTTACTTCGCATGGTGAAGTAAGAAGTTTTTATACCCAATTGTATTATGAAATTAAGAGGTGCAGAATATATAGTTAGGATATTAGAATTGCTAGAAGTAGATACTTTGTTTGCATATCCTGGAGGAGCCATTTTACCTATTTACGATGCTTTATCTAGTACTTCATTAAAACATATTTTGGTTCGTCATGAGCAAGGTGCAGCTTTAGCGGCAAATGCTTACGGACGAATTAAAAACAAACCTGGATTTTGTCTAGCAACTTCTGGCCCAGGAGCTACTAACCTTGTGACAGGTATTGCTGATGCATATGCGGACTCTATACCGATGGTTGCCATTACTGGACAAGTAGGCACAGACCTAATCGGTACAGATGCTTTTCAGGAAACTGACATTACAGGTATTTGTATTCCAATCACAAAAAAAACTTATCTTATTACAGATATTGCTGATGCCGCTGATATATTTTTAGATGCATATAAGACTACTATCCATGATAGACCAGGTCCTGTCTTAATAGATATCCCCAAAGATGTACAAAACAGTTATATATCATTACCCAACAACTGGGAAGAGAAAATAAAACCCCCAACTAGAAACCAAGTTTACTTTGTAAGTACTGAAGATTTAGAGGCTGCAAAACAATTAACAGCTAATGCCAAAAAACCACTTATCATTGCTGGTCATGGTGTGCTGTTAGCGGAAGCGTGGGATGAATTAAGAGCTTTTGTAGATAGAGAACAGATTCCCGTAATCTCTACCATATTGGGAATTGGTGCAATGGAACACGATAATCCATTGTATTACTCTTGGTTAGGAATGCATGGTATGAAATACGCCAACGAGGCTGTACAAGATTGTGATTTATTAATTGCTTTGGGGATACGGTTTGATGATAGAATTACTGGGAAATTAGATGAATTTGCTCCTGATGCTAAAGTGATTCATTGTGATATAGATATGAGTGAGAACAGCAAAAATGTAAGAACAGATGTGTTTTTGCACGCTGATTTAAAGCGTCTGTTAGCAGAATGTCCTGATACTCGTACAAAAGAAAGCACAAAGCACAGAAAAAATTGGATTGCACATTTAGACGCACAAAGAAAACAATATCCGTTACAAAAAGCTGATTACAAAAAATATAATATCATCAGTGCAATTAGTACATTAGAAAAAAAATTACCAGAAAATGCAATTGTCTGTACAGATGTAGGGCAACACCAGATGTGGTCTGCACAATATTTAAGACGCATGCAACCTAATCATTTTGTATCTTCTTGTGGTCTAGGCACAATGGGGTTTGGTGTGCCAGCGGCAATGGGTGCTCAAGAGGCAGCACGAGATAAAGAAGTTTGGTGCGTGTCGGGTGATGGCTCTATCCAAATGAATATACAAGAGCTGATGACTTATGTACAAGAAGGGTATCCAATCAAAATACTATTGTTAGACAATGGCTATTTGGGTATGGTACGACAATGGCAAGAACAATTTTATGACCATAACTATTCTGGAGTAGAGTTATTGAATCCTAATTTTACTTTGTTAGCAGAGTCTTTTGGAGTAAGAAGCTCTCGTACTGCCAATTTAGCAGAGTTAGAGACTGCCATAACAGATGCTCAAGCGTATAACGGACCTTATTTAATTCATTGTGTAGTACCTAGAGAAGAGAATATTTTTCCGATGGTACCACCTCAAAAAAGTCTTTCAGAAACAATTTATTATCCCGATTGATAAGAAGGGTAGTCGATTTTAAAAATTATAAAATTGAATAGCGTAGCTCTTTTTACTAAAAAAAAATAATGAAACAGAACAGTATTATTCTTTCTATAAAGAAAAGCTTACTTTTACTTCCCAATCAATTTAAGAAGTCCCTTTTGTTTGTCATTTTTTTAACATTGTTAAACTCAGTATTGGATTTAGTTGGATTAACCGCTATCCTTCCTGTTTTTGGAATTGTATTAACGGATAATTTTTTAGCTAAATATTCTAGTATCCAATACATTTATCATTTTTTTGATTTTTCATCTGAACAATCTTTTATCGTTTTTTTATGCATCCTTATTTTAATAATTTTAATTTTTAAAAATATTATAGGAGTTTGGATTAATACAAAGCAAAATCGTTTTTCTTGGGAAATATATCAAGTCATTTCTATTAAGATGTATAATATTTCGTATAAGAGAGGCTTTCATTTTTTTAATAATAAAAATTCAAATGAAATATTAAATGATGTTGTTTGGATACCTCAAGTATTTGCAAATTCTATTGTTCGTCAACTTATTTATTTTATAAATGAGTTTATTATATTAATAATAATTATGGTTTCATTATTAATATATGCCCCGTCTATTTTTGGCTTATTAGGCATCATTGTATTTCCTGTCTTTTATTTTTTTCATAAAAAAACAAAAACAAAAATAACTTATTTAGGAGAACGTATTAATGAATTAAATCCTATAATAAACAAACCAGTTTTTGATACTATTTTTGGATTTGTAGATGTATCTATGACGGGAACTATTATGTTTTTCAGAAAAAGATTACAGAAAGCTATAGAAGAGATAAAAGGCTTACAGATAACCAGTACAACATTTGGTCTATTACCCTCTCGGATTATTGAAATAACTATTTTTTTATCCGTTTTAATTATTTTATTATACGGGATGTTCTTTTTTGAGTCTAAAACCGAAATTATCACCTTAATTTCCGTGTTTGGACTTTCTGTTTACCGTATTATTCCTACAATTAATAGAATGATGTTATCTATAATGACTATTGAAACACATCAACACGCTTTTGATGTTATTAATGCCTATTACAAAGAAGAGGACATTAACACATTTCCTCAACAAACACCTATTGCCTTTAAAGAGTCAATTATTATTAAAGATTTGTCGTTTAAATACCCAGACACAGAATTATTTTCTTTAGAAAAGCTTAATTGTACTATTAATAAAGGGGATATTATAGGGATTGTTGGTGAATCAGGTTCTGGAAAGACTACATTTGCTAATCTTTTTTTAAGACTACTGATTGAAAATGAAGGAAGTATTTTTGTTGATAACCAAAAACTTTTGCCCAACCATATTTTGGATTGGAAGAAAAAAATAGGGTATGTACGACAAGATGTATTTTTGATGGATGCAACTCTTGCTGAAAACATCGCTTTTGGATTAGAAAAAAAAGACATTAATTACAACAAGTTAAATAATGTTATTGAAAGAGCATCATTGATGGGAGTTGTTCAACAATTAGAGTATGGAGTGAACAGTATAATTGGCGAACGAGGAGTTAAGCTTTCGGGAGGACAAAGGCAAAGAATTGGAATAGCTAGGGCATTATATTATGATGCTGAAATTTTAGTATTTGATGAAGCGACATCCGCTTTAGACACTCAAACAGAAGAAGAGATTACTAACTCTATTCAAAAACTTTCTAATACAAATCTAACGATGTTAATTATTGCTCATCGATTTAGCACATTGAAGTATTGTAATAAAATTTTTTCTTTCAGAAAAGGGACAATTGACAATGTATTATCCTACCAAGACATTCAAGATAATCTAAACTAATATGCCATGATTCATGTAGGGATAGCCTTTGATCAAAACTACTTTAATCAGTTCGGTGCATTAGTGTCTTCTATTTTTAATTCTAAAGATAAAAAAGACATTATTTCATTTCATGTTATTACCCCAGATTTATCCGAAAAAAATAAAACCTTACTTCAAAAATATGTACTAAACAATGATTGTCAGATTAATTTTTATTCAATTGATTTCTCTCTCACAAATCAATTTATAACAAAGGGAGAGTGGACCTCGGCAGTTTATTATCGAATATTTTTTCCGTTAATATTAAAAAATAAATGTGAAAGATTATTGTATTTAGACTCTGATATAGTGGTCGTAAATTCTTTAACTCCACTTTTTAATACAAACCTTAAAGATTATCCTATCGCAGCCGTTTATGACAACTATGTTAAAACACAACCACTATTAGGGATTACTAATAATGGAGAGTATTTTAATTCTGGAGTTTTATTGATTGATTTGAAAATTTGGAATGAACAAAATATTTCTGAAAAAACATTTAAGTTTTTAGAACAAAATCCTGAGAAAATAAAATTTGTAGATCAATGTGCTTTAAATGCTGTTTTAAAGCAAAATTGGTTGAAAATTAATCTAATTAATAATTTAATGTATTCATACCTTCCATGGAAATTAGCTGCTAAAGATAAAACAAGTTATTTAAGTGATAAAGTAATTATTCACTATACCTTACAACGCCCTTGGAATATGTTATGCAGAAACCCTTTAAGAGACTTGTATTATAACTCATTAACTCAGTTTCCAATTAAAATAAAATCAAAAAAATATACGGATTTTACGCTAAAAAATATTTTTCCATGGTTAAAAATAAGATTATTTGAGTTATATATTAATACTCCTATTTTAGAAAAAATTTATACTAAAATGAAAGTCCTAAAATGAAAATTTTATTAACCCAATCTTTCGGAAAAGAATCTGAATACAGACGAGCAATTTTGGCTATATTAAGTGTGTTTTGCTATTGGGAAAAACCAAAGGAAGAATTACAAATAGTATTATTTACAGATCAACCAAAATTTTTTAACGATTGGTTCAAAGGCTTAAAGGTACATTATGTGTCATTAACTCAAAATAAGATTGAAAAAATGAGAGGAGAAATAAACTTCCTCCATCGAATGAAGATCACTTTGATAGAAGAAACATTTCGATTATTTCCTCAAAATGATATATTTTATATTGATTCTGACACTTTTTTTACTGCATCTCCCTTAAGTATCTTTAATGAAATTAATGCTGATACTTCTTTTATGCACCTTAAAGAGTATGAATTTTCTTTTTTAAAAGATTTACCATTACCTGCTGGAGAAACATTCCAGGCATTTTATCGTCTCATCGAACAAAAAGAGTTTAAGTTATCATCACTAACCAAAAAATTAAAAATAACATCACATCATTCTTCGTGGAATGCAGGTGTTATGTGTTTTCATCATACTCATTATCGGTTTATTGAAGATGTATATAAGCTAACAGATTATTTTTACCCTAATACACAAAATCATGCTAGTGAACAATATGCGTTCTCTATTATTTTACAAACAAATACTCAACTTTTAGCCTGTGAAAACACTGTATATCACTATTGGTATAGAGTCAAGAAAGAAATTATTGACCATCTTTTGTTTCAAAACTCTTTTAAAACTCTTGAAAAGAAATCATTGAACAAAAAAATAACCTCATTAAAAAGATTATTAAAGAAATTACCGAAAAAATTAGAAAATAACTATTTAATCTTATTAGATAATTCTATTCAAAGTTTTAATAAAAATAAATTTAGAGAAGGCTATCTTTGGTATCTTAAAGCTTTAGCAAAACAACCTTTGGCATCTCTTAAGATACTTAAAGATGTATTGTATCACACAAAGCGATTACTTATAAATAGATAATAAATGATCTCAAAAATTAAAGTAGGAATTTGTATTGCTTATGACTGGGAGATGCTAAAACTCTCATTACCAATTGTCTATAATGAAGTAGACACAATATGTTTATCACTAGATATTGATCGAAAGACATGGGCAGGTAATACCTTTGATTTTGATAGCAAGTCATTCTATAAATATGTAAATGAGATTGATACACAGAATAAAATTATTATCTATGAGGATGATTTTTTTATTGATACAGCCTCTACAATGAAAAATGAAGTGTATCAGCGAAATAAAATGGCAGAAAAGCTAGGTAAGGGGGGGTGGCATATCCAAATAGATGTTGATGAATATTTTACTGAAATTAAATCATTTGTTAATTTTTTAAAAAAAAAGCATGATTTTTTAAAAAATAAGGATATTAATATTTGTCTTCCGATTTATACAATGTTCAAAAAAACTAATCATGGTTTCTTTTTTGTAAAAGGAAAACCAGAATGGTTCTCTATTGCCACCAATAATCCCTCATATTCTTTTGGTAGAAGAAACGGGTATTTTAATCTATTATTTGACAGTCCAATTATACACCAATCATGGGCAAGGGAAGAAAGTGAAATTTTACAAAAAATTAAAAATTGGGGACATAAAGATGATTTTGACACCCAATCTTTTTTTAGAAAATGGAAATCATTAAGCGTACAAAATTATTTAGATTGGGAAAATTTCCATCCAATTGAAGAGGGTGTGTGGGAGAAGTTGATTTTAATTAAAGGTGATAATATCCAAGATTTAATTAAGGATAATAAATTGCTCCAAAAATTAAAATCATACTCTAAATTAGAAATTCTTTTAAAGAACAATAAGGTTTTTTCGAAAATAATGCAATTACTCCGTATTAAATGGTAATAATTAATAGATTACTTAGAAATATTTTTGATTTGAATTCAGCAAAATATGATATCAATAATTATTATAAACTATAATACTTTTGAACTTACATGTAATTGTATAACAAGTATTTATAAACAAACAAAGTTTATTGATTTTGAAATTATATTGGTTGATAATGCTTCTAAAAAAGAGAATCCTAATGATTTTTTAATACAATTCCCTAATATTATTTTAATAAAAAGCGATATTAATATAGGGTTTTCAAAAGGGAACAACTTAGGGATTTCAAAAGCCAAAGGAGAAAAGATACTACTATTAAATAGTGACACCCTATTAAAAAATAATGCCATTAAAATCACTTCCGATTTTCTTGACAATCATCAACAAGTTGCTGTTGTTTCTTCATCTTTAGAATACGAAAATGGTAAAATACAACATACTTGTCAGCGGTTCCCCTCTATCAAATATAGTTTAGCAGAATTGTTTAGACTTCAAAAGATATTGGGAGAAAAAAAAGGTGGAGAATTACTTATGGGAAGCTTTTTTAAACACAACAGAAAAGCTTTTCCTGATTGGGTATGGGGTGCTTTTTTTATGTTTCCTAGCATTCTCTTGAGTGAACTTCCTAATCAAAAGTTAGCAGATGACTTTTTTATGTATGAAGAAGATATGCAGTGGTGTATGGAGTTTAAAAAATTAGGTTATAAAATTGGTTTTGAGCCTAAAGCAAAAATTATTCATCTTATGGGGAAAAGTGGAGCACCTAAGCATCAAATGATGATAGATAATCATAAAGTTTTTATGAAAAAATACTATAGCCTAACTGAACGAGTGCTTATAAAATGGATTAATCAATTACTTTAGGAATTATGAATATCTCCATCATCATCCCTACTTACAACGGTGCTCATAAGATATTGAATGTCATAAAAGCATTAGAACAGCAGACTTTTCAAGATTTTGAAACTATTGTAATGATTGACGGTAGTACAGACAGTACAGAGACTGTGATTAATGGGTACAAGCATAGCTTGCAATCACTTCAAGTCATTACACAAACCAACCAAGGAAGAGCGAAAGTACGGAATAACGGGGCTAAGACAGCAAGTGGAAATTTATTGATTTTTTTTGATGATGATATGCGACCACAAATAAATTGTGTGCAAACACATTTATACGCTCAACAACAACACAGGCGTTCTATTATTGTAGGCGGAATCAATGAAAATCCTGAGATAATGCAAACCGATATTCAAAAATATAAAGCGTATTTAAGTGAAAAATGGGTAGAAGCATTAACAGAATGGAAAAAACCTCTTGTAAAGGAAAATCTTTATTTGACGGCGGCTAATTTCTCTATCTCCAAAGCTATTTTTGATCAATTAGATGGCTTTGATGAGTGCCTCAATGATGCAGAAGATTGGGATTTGGCAGTACGAGCACATCAAGCCCAAATACCTATCTATTATCACCACAATGCTTTTGCTTGGCACGATGACTTTATTACCTGTCAATCATATATTCAGCGACAAATCCAATATAAATCTTTTCATAAAAAATTATTAATATTAAAACCTGACCTGTATCAAGATTTTTCGGCAAGAACAGAAAACGCAAATGGATTGATTAAAAAATCAATTTTTACGATTTTAAAACCAAAGTTTTGGGTGTTTTTGGTCGATAAAAATCACTTCGTTTTTTTACCTAAAAAACTACGTTATAAATTATATGAATACATCATTGCAGGCCATTCAGCTTAAATCCGTATCTTTATAGCAATGAAAAGATTTGCGTTAATAGGATCGGCAGGATATATTGCACCAAAGCACATGAAAGCCATAAAGGATTGTGGTGGTGAGCTTGTGGCTACCTTAGATAAATCGGATTCTGTAGGAATTATTGATAGCTATTTCCCCAAGGCTAATTTTTTTACTGAGTTTGAGCGTTTTGATCGATTCCTCGATAAACAAAAGAGAAAAGGAGAGAAGATTGATTACTTGGTAGTTTGTACACCTAATTATCTACATGATGCTCATATCCGCTTTGGATTGCGATATGGCTGTGATGTGATTTGCGAAAAACCTTTAGTCCTCAACCCTTGGAATGTAGATGCACTAACAGAAATCGAAAAAGAAACCAATCACCGAGTGTGGAACATCTTACAATTAAGGGTACATCCAAGTATTATTGCACTCAAAAAACAAATTGAAAAAGGTGATAAAAACAAAATATATGATATTGACTTAACCTACCTTACTGCTAGAGGAAACTGGTATTATAGCTCATGGAAAGGAGACATTGAAAAATCCGGTGGAATTGCAACGAATATAGGTATTCATTTTTATGATATGCTCACTTGGATTTTTGGAGAGGTAGAAAAAAATATTGTGCACTTACATACTCACGATAGAGCTGCTGGATTATTACAATTAAAACAAGCTAGAGTACGCTGGTTCTTGAGTATTAACGAAGAATTACTTCCCAATAAAGTCAAAGAAAAGGGTTTGAGAACTTATCGCTCTATTGAGTTAGAAGGTAAAGAAATTGAGTTTAGTACAGGCTTTACTGATTTACACAGTATTTGTTACGAAAACATCCTTAAAGGAGGTGGATTTGGTCTATCAGACACAAGGCAATCAATTGAGATTGTACATGATATTCGTAATGCAAAAGTTATAAAATTAATGGGTAATGAACACCCCTTAGCAAAAGAATCTTTATCTAAGCATCCTTTTTATTAAATATGATAAGCAAAAAAAAAACATATTTTGAAAATTTAGATGCGATGCGTTTTATTTTGGCAATAATGGTATTGCTAGGACACTCAATGTTTGATGTTACACTCAATAAATTATTTGACAATCAATATTATCATGACTTTACACATGGTATATCTAATGGCAGTCAAGCTGTTTCTTTCTTTTTTGTGTTGAGTGGATTTTTAATCACCTATTTACTAATTCAGGAGAAAGAAAAAAAAGGAACAATAAACATTAAATATTTTTATATTCGTAGAATTTTAAGAATATGGCCGGTGTATTTTTTTGTTATACTTTTTGGATATTTCATCTATCCTTTTGCAAAAACAATTATAGGTTGGGAAACAAATATTTCAAGTGTTTGGTGGTTAGACTCATTGTTTCTTGCTAATTTTAGTAGTTTGTATGTTCATGCTAATAATTTAGTTGGGCTACACCCAATGATGGTTGGCATTACTTGGTCAGTATCTATTGAAGAACAATTTTATTTGTTTTGGCCATTGTTATTTTTTGCTAAAAAAACATATTTACCTTATTTAATAACTTTGTGTTTAATTATTAGTCTGTCATTTATTTCAACTAATAGTGATCAAGGCTATGTTTTATATTATCATACCCTATCTCGTATTATGGATTTATCTGTTGGGGGAATTTTTTCTTTTTTTGCATATCATTTTAATTCATTCATTTTCTTTTTTAAACGAATGTCAAAACTTACTATTATTAGTGTATATGCCATTGGCTTAATATATTATTTTTTCGGACATCATTTAGTTTTATTTTCAATTCCCTTTTTATCTCGTTTTATTTTATGTCTATTTTATGTGTTTATTATTTGTGAACAAAATTATGCGGAAAACTCTCTATTTAAATTTGGTAGGTGGAAATTTGGATCTAGTCAGGGAAAATATACTTATGGGCTATATATGTTACATCCAATAGCCATTCAATCTGTTATAGTAGGATATAAGATTTTAGGTGTAGATAATACTCAAAGTTTTGGCTTAGGCATATTGTACGTATTCATTTCAATTATTATTGGATATATTTTAGCATATTTTAGTTTTCATTATTTTGAATCTTATTTTTTAAGATTAAAAAATAAATATTAATTAGTGAAGCCCAAACTTACCTATATCGTTTCTAATATTGACAAGGCACTTGCCTTTGAGTGGGTTGCTTTATACTTGGATAAAAATAAATTTGATTTGAGTTTCATTTTATTAAATCCAGATAAGAGTTATTTACAATCTTTTTTAGAAAAAAATGATATTCCAGTTTTATGGATACCCTATGAAGGAAAAAAAGACTTTATTAAAAGCATTTTTAAAATTTATTTTTATCTAAAAAAAAATAAAATAAAAACTGTTCACACACATCTGTTTGATGCTAATATTGTAGGACTTTTGGCTGCCAAATTAGTAGGAATAAAAAACAGAATTCATACAAGACATCATGGCTCTCAAAATCATACATATTTTCCTAGAGCGGTGTTTTATGATAAAATCATCAACCGATTGTCTACAAAAATTATTGCTATTTCTGAAAACGTAAAAAACATTCTTATTAATTGGGAAAATGCTAAATCAAAAAAAGTGGTGACAATCAGACACGGGTTTGATCTGACATTTTTTAAAAATCATAATAAACTAAAAATAAATGAAATTAAGGCAAGTTATAACCCTAGGTCTTCAAAATTAGTTTTTGGAGTAATTGCCCGTTATACTCATTTAAAAGGGATTCAATATATTATTCCAGCATTTAAGAAAGTGTTAGAAAAACATCCTGCGGCACATCTCATATTGGCAAATACACAAGGAGATTATCAAGCAGAGATAAAAAAATTACTTACAGAAATTCCAAAAAAAAATTATACCGAAATAGTATTTGAGCAAGATATCGCTACATTATATCAGGTATTTGACTATTATATTCATACTCCAATAAATAATCATTCAGAAGCTTTTGGACAAACTTACGTAGAAGCATTGGCAAGTGGAATTCCATCTATTTTTACTTTATCGGGGGTAGCAAATGAATTTATTAAAAACGAAAAAAATGCTCTGGTAGTTAATTATCAAGACTCAGAAGATATCTATCAAAAGATGATGATGCTTATTGATAATAAACCAGTAATAGAAGATTTGATAGAGAACGGAAAAACATCTGTTAAGCAGTTTGAGTTAAACCCATTTATAGAAAATCTCACCAAATTATACTTGGAATAATATGAAACAAAAAGAACTAGTTTCTGTTATTATACCTTGTTATAATGCTGAATATTTTATTAGTGAGACGATTACAAGTGTTTTGACTCAAAGCTACACCAATATTGAGCTAATTATTATAAATGATGGTTCTACAGATAATAGTGAAAAAGAAATCTTAGCTTTTGACGATAATCGAGTTCATTATTTTAAAATAAAAAATCAAGGTGTTTCTAAAGCCCGTAATATTGGAGTTTCTTATGCAAAGGGTGAGTTTTTAGCTTTTTTAGATGCGGATGATTTATTTGATTTAAATAATTTAGAGCAAAAAACAGATTACCTTAATACATATAAAGAAATTGGTTTAGTACATTCCTTAGAGCAAATCTTTGATCACATTACTAAAAAAAACATTAAGATTACAGAAGGTAAAAAGGGGAATGTACTCAATGATTTACTAGAAATGAACTCTACGGTTATTCATAGTCCAGCAAGTATATTAATGAGGCATTCATTATTTGCAGATATTGGGGGATTTGATGAAAATCTTTCTACTTCGGCTGATTGGGAATTTTGGGTAAGAGTAGCAAAAAATACTAAAATAGGATTAATTAATGTTCCGTTAATTAAATATAGAGTTCATCCACAACAGATGCATCTTAACGTCCCTAAAATGGATAAAGACATGAATTATGCTTTTGATAAACATCAAAAGCTCAATACATTTAAGAATAAAAAACATTATCAATATTGCTATTCAAAATTATGCTTAATACTCTCAGCATCATATATAGGAGATAACAAAAATTATGGAATAGGGTTAAAATATTTAATAAAATCTATTCTTACTCATTCAAGACCACTTATTCAACGATTAAGCAGATAACTATGTGTGGTATTACAGGATTCATCAGCACAAAACAATCAAAGGAGTCATTAGCCAATATGACAAGTGTACTCACTCACCGAGGCCCTGATGCAAGTGGCTTATTTTATAAAAATAATGTTGGGTTAGGGCATCGCCGACTAAGTATCATTGATTTATCTGAAGCGGCAAATCAGCCTTTGCATTCTTCGTGCAATCGCTATGTGATGGTGTATAATGGAGAGGTTTATAATTTTTCTGAAATAAAATTAAATCTATTAAAAACAATAAAAATTAATTTTAAAACCCATTCAGATACAGAGGTTTTATTGGAAGCTTTTGCATTATGGGGGCAAGAATTTGTTCAAAAATTGAATGGAATGTTTACCATTGCTATTTGGGATAAGCAAGCTGAACAGCTATACTTATTTAGAGATAGAATTGGTATTAAGCCCTTATATTATTACCTCAGTGAGGATGAATTTATTTTTAGCTCTGAGCTTAAATCCTTACAGGGTTTAGATAAGAAATTAAGCATAAACAAATCAGCCATTGCAAGCTTTTTACATTTAGGTTATATCCCTAGTCCTCAAACTATTTATAATGATATTCATAAATTTCCGTCGGGTACTTCTGCCACTATTGAGCTAAATGAAGGCATGATTAAATACGCTAGCCAAAGCTATTGGACATTATCAAAAAATGTTGAGTCAGAGTTTATTACAGATGAGAAAATTGCGTTGAGGTCTCTCAATACTTTGATAGAGCAATCAGTACAAAAACGAATGGTAAGTGATGTGCCTTTTGGTACGTTTCTTAGTGGTGGTATAGATTCTTCTTTGGTTACTGCTATAGCTTCTCAGTATAGTAAGGCTAAGCTCAATACTTTTAGTATTGGGTTTGAAGAAAGCACACATAACGAAAGCCAATACGCTGCTCAAATAGCCCAGTATTTGAACACCAATCACCACGAGTTTATACTCTCTCAGCAACAAGCATTGCCTTTGTTTGAAGACATTATAGATGTATATGACGAGCCTTATGCGGATTCGTCTGCTATCCCAACGATGCTTTTGGCTTCGCTTACGAGTAAGGAAGTAAAAATGACACTTACAGGAGACGGTGGAGATGAACTATTTCATGGTTATGGAATGTATGATTGGGCAAATAGACTTCAGAATCCTTTTATCAAACCTTTACGAAATCCTATTTCTTGGAGTTTACAGACCTTTGGTAATAATCGGTTGAAACGTGCTGGACAAGTTTTTAAAAACTCAAAAGAAGACAATATTCACAATCATATTTTTTCGCAAGAGCAATATTTATTTAGCAATAGCGAGCTAACAGAATTGCTAATTGATACTCCGAAGCTGTTTAATTATAAAGAGGTAGAATTGATTAGAAAGCTTAGTCCAGCAGAATCACAAGCCTTTTTTGACCTCAATTATTACCTACAAGATGACCTCTTAGTAAAAGTAGATCGAGCATCTATGCAGTATGGATTAGAGTGCAGAGTGCCATTACTTGATCATGATATTATTGAATTCGCATTAAATTTATCTCCTGAATTAAAGAAAAAAGGGAGTGTTCGTAAGCATCTTTTACAAGAAGTTTTATTCTCTAAGCTACCAAAAAAAATGTTTCAGCGACCTAAGCAAGGATTTTCAATTCCTTTGGTCAAATGGCTCAAAAATGAACTGTCATACCTTATTGATGATTATCTAAACCCCCTCGTTATTGAGCAATACAACATCGTTCAGCCCCAAAAAGTAAAGGAACTAATTATAGATTTTAGGAGTAACAAAGCTGATTATTTGTACAACCGTATTTGGGTCATGATTATTTTGCATAAATGGCTAATAAAGAAAGGATGATTTTTGATCCTGCGATTACTCGCCAAATGTAGCAAATTGCTCAGTGCCGAACTGAGTGGAATAGTTTAACCCCCAATAAGTTCTGGGTGATGTTTTCAACAAAAAAAGAAAGTTAATAAACAAATCAAAACCATTTAGTAATGGTATTTACAGATTGATTTGCACTTGGGTTATTAGCACTTGCTAAAACTACTGCCCCTTTACCAAACCCCATAGTACAAGAGTTTTTCAACGGTCTTATACCATTTTAACTATAAGATAAGTCATTTATCCTGTTTGTTTTTACACTCTCTTCGTTAAAATAATTTACCGTAACCAGTTATGCTAAATCATTTTTCCTCGATATTGCAAAAAACAATTCAATCTCAATTAGACTCATATTATAGTTAAACTGGTATTAGAAAGGTATTCCGAAATTTATTATATTTCTATTAAAGTTTATTATTCTATTCATAATTGTTGTGCGTTCGTTTTTAATTATCTTGCATTTACTACTTAAATACAAGATAGATTAAAGCTCTAAACCAATAAACAAAATATCGTCTGTTTGTTCTCCCACCCCCATCCAAGTCATTAATTTCTCTTCTAATAATTGTACAGTTTCATTTAAACTACTTGTGCTATTCTCTCGTATAACTGTACGAATTCTTGCGTTACTGAATTTTTTTGTCCATTGTTCATTAAACTGATCGGGAACTCCATCCGAAAACATAAAAAACCGATCTCCAGTATTGTAAGTAATACAATTGTCAGTGAATTGTCGTTCTTCTAATTTTTTGATTATTTTACCTCCAATAGATTTGGATGTCCCTTTTATGATATTAAATTCACCTGTTGACAACGAAGTATATAAAGGTCTTCTAGCTCCTGCATAGCAAATCACATTTTTTGTCTTATCAATAATCATTAGCCCTATATCCATCCCATCATTGGACAATGACCCATCATTATCTTGTTTTAACGTCTTGCGTACTGCTATATTTAATTCTGTAAGGATATGGGCAGCAGAAGATTCAGTTGTGGAAGTAATGTGATTAAGAAGAAAATACCCTACGAAAGACATCATCGCTCCCGGCACTCCATGTCCTGTGCAGTCTACTGTCGCAATAAAGACTTTCTTTCCGTATTCAAATATCCATGGAAAATCACCACTAACTACATCTTTGGGCTTATAGATACAGGCTGATTTAATACCGTATTTTTCCAAAATCTCAAAAGATGGGATAATTGCTTTTTGAATATTTTCAGCATAATTGATACTATCTTGTATTCTTTTTTTCTGAAAGATAACTTGTTCGTAAGCGTTTTCTATTTCTGTTTTTTTGCGTTTTTCTTCTTTAGCTATTATGGAAAGTACGTATAGAAATATTAAGGACACAAAGCTGGATATCAATAAGTTTTTCCATGATTTTTCTCTGACTTTAGCAATTAAATCATCAAACTCTTGATCTACTTGCACTACACCAACTATTTGTCCATCTTTTGTTTTGATAGGAGCGAAGGCACTGATCCACTTACCGTTATTGTCGCTATAAGGTTTGATCTGAGCTCCTGTTGTGAAATGGTCCAGTAATTCAGGGGGGAAATTAGTGTATTGATGTCTATAATATGGGTTCTCTCCTGAAGTCACGCCAAAACGAATACTTGGCTTAATATCCAAACTATCATAGAGAAGTGTATATACATCTGTATTAATATTATTAATATATTGTCCTTTTTTTAGAAAAGAATGAATTTTTTGATAAACACTATCTTGTTTTATTTGAGTAATGTCATCTTTGTTTTGATGTCTTTTGAGTAAACTTAAATATTCATCACCATCCACATGAATAGACAAAGTAGAAGCAATGGCTTCTAAACGATTAAGGTTATCACCCTGAATTAATCGTTTGGTTGAATAATAATTAGAAACAATAAAATATCCCGTAATCAATACAAATAACATGAAAATAATTGAGCCAAGAAAATTAGCTGATTTAAGAAAATATTTTTTCATTCTTTAATGATGATTATAGAAATGATAATAACTATTTGATTAAAGTACTCTTTTTTAAGGACAAATCACCGTAGAATGTACATTTTCCCCCATCTTCGGTGAAAGGATTTGTCATCGGCACTTGTATTGCTATGCTCAAAGCTATCATTGTTTTGTTTATCAATAAGTACTTGATAGAGGTAAACACCATTTGCTAATTTGTCACCAAATTGATCGGTGCCATCCCAAGCATAGCTAGAGATATTATTTCCGATGTGTATCGCTCCTAGCTCTTCTTGGTTAATCTCTTTAACAACCACTCCAGATATAGTCATGATCCTAATGAGCAGGTGTTGAGGAATTTCATTTCCCGTAAGGGTAAACACAAACCTACAACTACTAGAAAAAGGGTTAGGATAAGGGTAAAAATGTGTAATTGTACTTTTGTTGATGACTTTAAAACGAGTTTCAACATCTTTTTGTGCGGCTTTATTTCCTGCGGCATCTGTACCTTGTACCCTAAGCGTATAAATACCATCACTTAAGTTTTTAAAATTTAACTCAACTCTAAAGTTACTACTAGCAGTAGCAGGATGCCAACCTTGTACTTCTGCGCTACTGAAGAAAATTTGTTCGTAACCACATCCTTCACAAGGAGGTTTTAAGAACAATGTCCAGCCAATAGTATCTGTTTTGTGTGCAATCTTATTATCATCCCGCATGCTAATCACAATATAAGGACTTGGTGAAACGATGTCTCCATCTAATATATACCTGCCATCAAAGGTAATATCAAGCAAGGGGTTAACCTTATCTGGGCGAACTGTAAGTTGGTAATTTAAGCTATTGTTTTCGTAAGAAGCTTCAGTAATAAGAGTGCTGTTTGCCTGAATTGTTATATTATAATCTCCACCTAAGGCAAGTGTTGGAATTGTAAAGTGAATCCATAGGGTGTCTTTAGTCTGCAAAGCATCTACATATAATTGAGAAATTGTTTCAACAACAGGATTGCTCCCTCCACTATAAGTTAAGCTCACATAAAGGGAATCTTCAAAATCATAATTTGAAATATTTACAAAATAGGTTGAGATTTTAATACTATCTCCTTGAGCCACATTAAGTGCTGTCCCTAAATTCGTGCTAGGCAATAAAATACCTTCTGGAACTCCGTCATACAAAAGCACCCACCTTTGTAATTGAGGTGCTGTAAGCAAGCTATCTTTCGCTTTCCATCTCATATGAGCATATTGATAAAGCGAGGCATTGTCTAATGTATAGGATTGATAATTTTGATTACTCTCGTGAATAGTTTTAAAACTGACTTGAGGAAATTGATTTGATGTTTCAAATTCATAAATGGAAGTATCTCCTGTTAGAATAGCTGCATGATAGATATTTCTTTTCCAATTAGACACAGGGCCAATCAGTGGAGTGCTCACAGTTGCCTCACCTCTAATTCCTGTGATATCTACAGTAGCATTAATTGTTATAGAATTAGTAGAGCCTTGAGCTTCATAAATAGACCCTTCTCCTTTTTTGGTAACAAAAATATAAGGAACACCATCATCAATACTATCTAACAAGGTTACTCCTAAAGCTTCTAGCCTATCAATCAACGTATCTTCCCAAAGCGAATAAAAGGCGTTTCCACCTGAGTAAATCAGCAAACCAGCTCCATCTTCTATATTTTTGAGATATTCTACAAAGTTTTGACGTTGAGTAATATCGCTAGTGTTAAAATCTTGAATAACACGAGGAGAAAATCCACACCTCCCACGGGTATTAGTTTGAGGATTATAATGATACGGTAATGCAGACTCTCTATCAAAAGTCAATACATAAATTCCATCTAAGACGCAAAAATCATTCCACGTATCCGTTGCTTCTACCATCATTGCCTGATTGTTTACAGCAAGTCTTACATTCTTAAAATATTCAGGAACAGCATCACCCGAAGAGGTGATTTCTAATCGACTTGTTACAGAATCAAATTGCCAAATTTGATTAGGAATAGAAATTCCATTTAAACTATTTTTGGAAAATTGATGTGGATGTCCTTGCCCCCAACCTGATTGATTAGTGATGTACATAAAAGAGCTTTCTATCCAAATCACATCAGAAACGTTAGGCAAGATAGATCGCCAAAAGTACACTGTGCTATCTTGTAAATAAGGTAAGGTGATTTGTTTGGAAATAGCAATTCCTCCGTTTATTAATTCATCTACAAAAGGGGCTGTAAATTGAGGGTTCGTGTCTACCTGAATACGATATTGAAAAACACCTGAAATACCTCTATCACTAGATTCTACAACTAAATCAATAGTATCATTTCCTACTATGGCAAATTCTTGCGGACTTCGAGCAATCAAGCCATTTGTAGGTAAATAATAAGAAAAAATTACACTATTATTAGATTTGTCTAATTCATCAATTTCATTACCACAGTCTAGGGTAATGATGAAATTGTTATTACCCGAGAAATCATCTGCATCATTATAAATCGTGATATAAAAAGTATCTTTTAAGTAAGGTGCAATAACAGTAGCATTGGCAAGGTCTACGGTTTTAAGGTTATTGCTATAATTCCTTTTCACACAAATATTTAACGGAGAGTCAATAGCTCTACCATAGTTAGTGACTTCTATAGCAAGTTGAAATGAATCAGATTGTGCTGTAATAGAGTTGTTATTATCTACTACCCATACGTTTTGAGGCTCGATAGCGTAGTCTGGTTTACTCACAGGAAAGTACCTGATAGCGGGATCTCCTAAATAAACAAACTGTTGTAATTGAGTTACACTAATTCTTTCTAAATTATCAATTCCATTATTCGGAAAAATATGACTTTCAGAATACTTTTGAGCGACTTGTTGCAAAACTTTTCCAAAAGTTTCTTCAAAGTATAAACTATCAGTAAACGCTGTCTTATATACTTGCTCAGTATAATCATTCAACTGAACACTGTAACCAAATGATGTATGTGCAATTGCTCCAATTGCTCCCTTGTCTTTTGCAAATACCCAATTCTCTATCGTGCTAGTAGGGGTTACATAAATATTACCTGCTTCGCAACCATTAAAGATAAGTATTGGATATTTTCCCTTGTTATTATATCCGTTTTCTGGGTCTGTGGCATTTCCTATATCTATTTCTATAAAGAACGGTGCAGAGTGCCCGAAATAATTAATAAGACCAACACCTTTATTGACTTCATCCGAAACATTAAAAAATACAATCTCTTGACTTGACTCTTTATTAAAACTCACTACCTCAGCTCCTAGTAATTTTTTTTTTGCTATTGTTTCATAGTTCCGCATATAATCTCTAAAAACACTTTGCTCTCCTACCGTTTTTCCGCCACTTAAGTGAATAATTCTTTTTCTCCATATATCATCACCAAAAGAGTTGATTTCATACTCTTTAATTTTATCGAGATAATTTCTTAACTCCTCATTGTTTTTGGCAGATAAACGTCCTGTTGCAAGGGCTTGCACATAAGGGGTGATTCCATTATACCCCATACTTAGCGTGTAATCTCCGCCAGGCGAACCTCCAGTCATGAGGTCATCTTGGAAAACAGGTTTTCCATCATCAGCAAGTGCATTTGGGTTACGTCTGATATAATGACCATCTTTTTTAAATTCAATAACAGAAGGCTTCCCTATCATTAATAAGTATTCGGCTTTGTGTTGCTCATACATATACCTACAATAATTTCTGATGGCAAAGGGAGAACGCTCTCCATAGCCATATTGGTTAATAATCCTATCCATATAAACCAACGAAACATCATAACTACCTCCTGCTACTGACTTTCTGTAATTGGCATATTCTACAGAAGAAGCGGACAAGCCTTGGTGAGAAATCATTAAATAATTAGCATCATTATCTTGTTCAAACAAAACAGGTGTTATACTAGGGGTGATTAATGAATTGCTTATCAATAGTTGACGATTACCTACTTGCTTAGTTTCTAGATAAATATGATTTCCTATTTTGATTTCGTGTAAACGATTTACATTATAAACGTCTGTAATGTCATAAATGGGTTGGTCAAATCCAGTATAAGTATTGAGTCCAAACTTCTTGTTAGTTAAAGAGATAGCAATAAGTTCATCATTGTTTTGTATAATATTTTCTTTGTACCGAACCTCCATATAGGCGATAGAAATAACATCAGGAGATACACCAAATCCAATTGGAGTGATGTTAATGACGAGATTTTTATTAATTAAATCAGTCTGTGAAATTTTAAGTTGAACAACCCGAGAGGTTTGCCTACTAAAATCATCAATAGTGGTTATTAGTTGGTTATTGAATGTTATCTCGACCTTATGTCGGAATCTATTAATCCCAACCAATCCAATTTCAACTTCAATAGAATCTGTTGTATTAATCCCTGAAAAGGTATGAGAGAGCAAAGCATCTTTTACAATTACGTTAGACATCCAACCCTCACCTTCATCATATTCAGAGATGGTAATATGGGAAGGGATATTGATTCCATGAGAATAAATATCGTTATAGACTTTTCTAATTGTTTTAGTGCTTGATATAATATCTCCACTTGCCGTGAAAGGTGTTATGTTACTTATTCGCTTACCGCTAATACCTCCCCAAGTTAGAAAAAAGGCAGTTGTATCAGTGTATACCGCATAATGAGGATTGGCGGCTGTACTAGTTATATCAGTAGATAATGCCAAATCTATCTCTCCTCTATTGCGTACTCCAAAAAACTCAAGATAGTCAGAGGGATTAAAAACACCATCATTCTGACCTGTAATATTAATAGCCGTTTCTTTTCCTCTCAAATACAATTTGATGCTACGAGGGTCAATTGTATTGATAGGAATACCAGCATTAATTAAATCATTATAACTCAAATGATAAATAGCATCTTTGGCAATGGGGATTTTATAATACGTTTTGCTAAAGTCAATCCATTCGTGACCATAGTCTTGGGCATTTAGACGCAAAGCGAATAAGCAGATAAGTAGTAAATAGTGTTTAGTATATCGCCACATTCAATGAAAATATGTTTGAAAATAATCCGCCTGAAAGGCTACCAATATTGGTTAAAGCATAATCTAAGTTAATGTTTTTATAACGAAGCCCTATACCTGCACTGGGTTCAAAGCTCCAATAAGATTCTCCAGAAGTGAGTTTAATTAATTGCTGAAATTGGCTAGCTCCTAATCGTAAGTAAGCCGTATTTTTATATTCAAACTCAAAACCAAGTCTAGGACTGATAGAAGCAAAATTAGAGCGAATTAAAGTATTTCTTTTTCCATCAAATGTAAAGATAAAATCGGTCATTCCCGCAAGGGACCAAATACTATCCTGAATAATTATCTTTTGTACACCAATCCCAAGCGAAGGTGTTGTAATTTCTAACGAGTTAGATGGAATAATATTTCCTGTTTTTACAAAAACATCTTTGAGTAACGATTGGTTAATTGACCAAGCATTAAAAGTAGAGGTAGCATCTCTTAATATTGCTCCAAACTGCCATTTTTTACTTTCGTAGTGAGCACTAGCATCTAAGCCAAATCCCCAGGAATTAGCAAAATCTCCTACCTTGCGGTAAATGATTTTGGCATTTCCTCCCACAGCAAAATTTCTATCTTTGACTTTAATTTTACGAGCATAAGAAAACAAAAAAGCATTATCACTGGCAGTAAAAAATCTAATATTGTCATAATTGAGTGCTCCATTGGCATCAAAAAGAAACCTTGTGTCAGGGATATCATCAATACTGAACCTAATAATGGATACTGCTAACCGACTAATCGAGTCAATCTGAACAGAAAAACCTCCGTAATTATATTTGGCAATACCTGCAAAATACTCTGCATGCATTAAGCTACTGTTATATCTGCTACTGTCTTTTAATAAAAGTGCTGGATTCCAATAAGCAGCATTAGCACCATAAGCACTAGCCGTTTGAGTTTTTCCCAAAGACAAACCCCTAGCGCCTACCCCTATTTGCAAAAACTCATTACTGTACTTCGGAGCAGTAGTCTGTGCAAAGGCAATAAAGCCAGTGATACTAATTAATACTATCGTCAGAATCTGTTTCAATAATCTCTTGTTGTGTATAAATCATTTTGGTGGTGGCTTTGTCAAACTTAAAGAGCTTACTCATTCGTAAAGAACTAGGTCTCCCCACCGAAGCTACAATTACTACTATTGCAAACGTCAAATTGAATATCTTATCCAAGATAAAATATTGTATAACAAGCGTAATAATAAATGCAACAAGTAATATAAGAAATAACTTGATGTTCATGGCATAGTAACGTATCATTTTGTCCTTAATTGTCATTTTTGTAGCTAAAATGATGGTAACTTCCTTTTTTTTGAACCAAAAATAAAATACTAAAACTGTAATTGGAATTAATGCTAATAGCATAGCTTGATAGGATTCTAACCAAAAAACTCGATAGCGAGGGGCGTATTTAAACTTTATAAAATAGAGATAACAAAAAGCCAATAATGGACCAAGAATTATTAAGGAATAGGTCAAATCTATTTTTCTAAAAAAATCTTGGGAAGTCTTGAACTCGCTTTTTTTGATGCTGAACATAATGTATAAGAAATTCTTTTGCTCACAAAGATAACACTGTAACCTTTCTCTCAAAAATAATTATTACATTTGAACACTAAACTTATACAGTTATGAGAAAAACAGTCAAAATTTTATTCATATTGACCTTAGCTACGTCTTTTTGGGCTTGTAAAGAAACCCACACCGAAGCCGAATTAAGCAAAGTAGTAAACGCTGCTGATTCACTTAAAGCCATTACCCAAGTATATTGGGACACCATTGCCAAAAGTGATCAAAGGATTTTAGAAAATTATAAAGGATTTATGGTAGAAGGAGCAGAAGCAGGAATGGACCCAATGATTACACAAAAAATGCAAGAAAAAATCACACTATTAAATTCTCTTACTTACAAAACACCAGCAGACATCCCAAATCCCGACCAAATAGAAGAGGATGACAAACAAGTTGACATCATTTATAAAGAAATGTTTGAGTACCTAGAACATTATCCTGACACAAATAGTCGATTAATCATAAAAGCAGTACAGCAAGGGGTACAATCATATTATGAAAATGATTTAATCAAAATGAGTAGCTTATTTTCGGATGCAAGCATCACTTATAATGAATATATTTTATTAAACAAAGAATTGTTAGAAGAAGCAGAATATAATACAACTCCGATTAAAAATTTCTATGGAATAATTACAAACGAAGACACTGTAAAAGAAGAAAAATGAAAACAATAGAAGTATTCAAATCATACGTAAAAAACATTGAATCAGCATCAAATTATAAAAAACCTCTTGCTTTTGGTTTAGGTATTCGTAGTCGTAAAGGAGACAAAACCCTTGAAGTAAACTTCCCTCTTATCAATTGGAATACAGCGTTTGGATCAGCTGCTTTGTTGCTAGACGTTAGTGGGTATGATAAAGGTGAAAATGGATTTGCTAAAATTTCTAAACCTCAATTACAAAAAGCATTTGATAACTTTTCGGCGTTTCATCATGAGCTTGACAAACATCCCAATATCGTATTAATCAAACAGTTTTTGGATAATTATGCTCAACCAGATAACCAATACCAAGACTTAGATGTAATTGTATATTTTCTTTTTGATAAAGACCAAGCGGTAGAAAGTGCCGAAGAAGGATATTTTAAACTTCAATGTTTATCTCAATTACACGTTCAGCCTCACGGCTTATCTCTTGATGGTGTTTTTGGGAAACTCAATAATATCGCATGGACAAATCAAGGACCAATTTTACCAGAAGATGTAAATGAAGAGCGCATTAAGGCGGTATTTAATGGGAAAACATTAGTAATTTCTCATGTAGATAAGTTTCCATACATGGTGAATTACCATATACCAGCAGGTGTGCGTGTGGTGGCAGGCTCGCAAGTACGATTAGGGGCTCATCTTAGTACGGGTACAACAGTGATGCCAGCAGGATATGTAAACTTTAATGCAGGCACTTTGGGCAATGCAATGATAGAAGGTAGAGTTTCTGGAGGGGTAGTAGTAGGTAAAGATTCTGACCTTGGCGGTGGAGTGTCTATTATGGGTACGCTCTCAGGTGGAAACAAAAATGTAATTGCTATTGGCGAAAAATGTTTGTTAGGAGCAAATGCAGGTACAGGAATCTCATTAGGCTTTGGCTGTACAATAGCCGCAGGAGTATATGTAACAGCAGGGGCTAAAATATCACTTTACAATGCTAGTAATGAGCCTGTAGACATCAATAACAAAGTAGTAGTCGAAGGTCAAAATATTGTAAAAGGCTTAGAGCTAAACGGCAAAGATAAATTGCTCTTTTTACAAGACTCTCAATCAGGGAAATTGATTTGTAAACCAAATCCTAAAACTATCGAGTTGAATACTAGTTTACATGCTAAAGATTAACTTTTTCTTTCCACTGAAAGGTGGGAATATTTTTTTACTGAGGGATAACAGAACTGAAGGTGGTATGTCTTTAAATATATAGACTTACTTATAAACGAGGAGAAAGTAGCCAAAAAATTACTGTATTCGGTCAATTCAAAAAATAAACGTATTTCCAAGAAGTCGTTACCTACGTTTTTAAAAGCGGAATTTCTGGAAAGTTTAGCTCTAATTTAGAATTTGATATAAAAAGTACTAATTTAGTGGCGTATGCAAAAAGTAATCTTAGACCATGATTTGTTTCAGCTTACAATCAAGCGATTGTGCCAGCAGATAATTGAAAATCACGGAGATTTTTCAAACTCTGTAATCATCGGTATTCAGACTAGAGGCGTATTTTTGGCAGAGAGAATTCATCAAACTATTCAAGACATTACAAATAAAGAAATTCCTTTTGGGAAGATGGATATCACTTTCTACCGAGATGATTTCAGAAGAAGAACAGAACCCATTACTGCCAATGCTACAGAAATGCCATTTTTGGTAGAAGATAAAAATGTGATTTTAGTAGATGACGTACTATTTACTGGTCGCTCCGTACGTGCTGCGATGGATGGAATGGCAGCATTTGGAAGACCTAAGCAAGTAGAACTCTTGGTCATGATAGACCGAAAATATACACGGGACTTACCTATACAAGCTAATTATATCGGAAAGGCTGTAGATAGCATTACTTCTCAACGTGTAAAAGTAGAACTGGAAGGAGTAGAAGGAGCAAGTAAAGATAAAGTGTGGCTAATTAACCAAGGTGAGTAATATGGGGCAATTAAGTACAAAACATTTACTGGGGATTAAAAATATTACTAAAGCAGATATCCAATTAATATTTGAAACTGCCGATCATTTTAAAGGAATCATCAATCGCCCTATAAAAAAAGTACCCTCATTAAGAGATATCACAATTGCTAATGTGTTTTTTGAAAACTCTACAAGAACTAGAATTAGCTTTGAATTGGCTCAAAAAAGGCTTTCAGCAGATGTTGTGAATTTCTCAAGTGCGAGTAGCTCAGTCAAAAAAGGTGAAACCTTACTTGATACGGTCAATAATATTTTGGCAATGAAAGTGGACATGGTGGTAATGAGACACAGTAGCGTAGGAGCTCCTCATTTTTTAGCCAAACACACCAATACTATTGTCGTGAATGCGGGTGATGGAACTCATGAACATCCTACCCAAGCTTTGCTAGACTCTTATTCTATTAAGGAGAGACTAGGCGAAGTGGCAGGAAAGAAAGTATGTATCTTTGGGGACATTTTACACTCTAGGGTTGCCCTGTCTAACATATTTGCTTTGCAAAAACAAGGTGCAGAAGTAATGGTTTGTGGTCCTAAAACGCTTATTCCAAAACATTTGCATAAGCTAGGTGTCAAAGTTGAACTTGACAGAATGAAAGCTTTGAAATGGTGCGATGTCGCTAACGTGCTTCGCATACAACTAGAAAGACAAGGAGATGAAATTTCCTTCTTTCCCTCTGGGAGAGAATATGCTCTACATTATGGAATTAACAAAGAAGTGTTAGATTCTTTGGATAAAGAAATCTTAATCATGCACCCTGGTCCTATTAATAGAGGAATAGAAATCACCTCTGATGTGGCAGATTCTGAACATTCTACAATCCTAGATCAAGTAGAAAACGGGGTAGCAATTCGTATGGCAGTTATGTACCTATTGGCTGGCGGAGTAGAATAAGATTTTTCTAAGTCGGGAAATTAAAAGCTGTAAGCTAAATTATCCTAACACCTTTTTGACCCTGCCCACTTCTCCAGATGTTAACAAGACTTTAATCCCGTGTGTATGTTTAGGTGATTTTGTCAATAATCTTTGGACAACCCCAGAAGTCAACTCCCCACTTTTCTGATGATGTTTTTGAACTATTTCAACCTCAAACCCTACTTCTATATTGGTTCGAATTTGACCATTACTAGTATCTATCATTATACGGGTCTGTTTTTGAGATAATGTCTCCATTTATCTAGTGCTTTTTCCATATCTTCTGGGATGTCAGTATCAAAAGACATTTGTTTTTTAGTTACAGGGTGAATAAATCCTAGTGTTTTGGCGTGCAATGCCTGACGAGGAATTAAATCAAAGGTATTATGGACAAACTGTCTATATTTTGTAAATACTTCTCCTGCCAATATACTATCTCCACCATAAGTAACATCATTAAACAAAGGATGACCAAGATACTTCATGTGAGCTCTTATCTGATGGGTACGTCCAGTTTCTAGGTTACACTTAACAAGCGTTACATAATGAAACCGTTCTAGTACTTCATAATGTGTGACAGCATGCTTTCCAAAATCTCCTTCTGGAAAAACCGTCATCACACGGCGGTCTTTGAGACTTCTGCCAATATGACCTGTGATTGTACCGGTATCTTCTTTGAGATCTCTCCACACAAGTGCATAATAGGTTCTTTCTACTGTATGGTTATAAAATTGTAAAGCCAAGTCAGTCATTGCCTCTTCTGTTTTGGCAATTACAAGTAACCCAGAGGTGTTTTTGTCAATTCGGTGCACAAGCCCTGGACGACCAGATCCGTTTCGGGAAGTTGGTAGACTGTTAAAGTAATAGACCAATCCATTTACTAATGTTCCACTCCAATTGTTGTACGCAGGATGTACAACCATGCCTGGGGGTTTGTATATAATCATCAAATAATCATCCTCATAGCGAATATCAAGAGGGATATCTTCTGGGACAACCTCACCTTCTCTTGGTGGCTCTGGTAATGATATTTGAATAATGTCTTGGGAACGTACTTTATAGTTAGCTTTTATCTTCTGGTCGTTGACCACTACATAACCATCTTTAATCCCATTTTGGATTTGACTACGATTGACATTAGGTATCTTGTCTAATAAAAATTTATCAATCCGTAGAGGGTCTTGACCTTCATCTACAATGATTTTATGATGTTCGAATAATGAATCTTCTTCTGGTTCTTCCTGTGTAGTCATGCCACAAAAATATCGTATTTTAGGATGGGATATGTTATAAAGTAAGAATTATTTCAAAGAAGAAAGAACCACTCTATTTCTAGGTATCGCTAATGTTTAACTCAAAGTACTATTTTAAAAAAAGAAGCGTTTAATCATCACTTATTTAATATAAAGTTTAAAAAGTACTGGGAAGAAGGCTTTAATCGAAATTGTTTTACCTTTTCTAAAAATGAAACAACATTGTGTTTGTGGGAAATCTCAAAAGAGATGATTTTTGACATAAATACCTCCTACTTAGATAAGCTATCCTCAACTAAAATAATTAAGAACGGACTTCTCTTCCTTTACATATTGTAAAGAAGAACTAGAGCGTATCTTTCAGGTGCTGACAAGTTCAAGATAACACACCATTTTTTCTTTTTTTTTAATCCTTTCTCTACAATTTTTGTAAAATCTATTATAGAAGCTTAAATTTGATTTCTTATAAGATAGATTATTATGAATATATCATTTGACTGGTTACAATCACATATACAAATAGACGAAGAAATTAGTGAAATTTCAGACAAACTGACTTTTTCAGGTTTAGAGGTAGAGGCTATTGTTGATTTTGAAAGTATCAAAGGTTCTCTTGAAGGCATTGTAATAGGCGAAGTATTAACTTGTACAAAACACCCCAATGCTGACAAACTAAGTATCACAACGGTAGATACAGGAGAGGCTGAGCCAGTACAAATAGTTTGTGGTGCACCTAATGTAGCTACAGGTCAAAAAGTAGTAGTGGCAACCGTAGGATCTGTATTGTACCCAGAAGGAGAAGAAGCATTTAAGATTAAAAAATCGAAAATACGAGGAGAAATATCTCTAGGAATGATTTGTGCCGAGGATGAGCTAGGCTTAGGGAAATCTCACGATGGAATTATTGTTTTAGAAACAAGTTTAAAAAATGGAAGTCCAGCTTCAGCGTACTTTCAAGTTTTTAGAGATAAAATCATAGAAATAGGCTTGACTCCTAATCGTGCAGATGCTATCTCTCACTTAGGAGTAGCAAGAGACATACAGGCTTTGTATAAAGGGCATAAAGTTAAACAGACCACTTACACAATTCCATCACCTAGTAAAAATAACCCCGTAGAGGTAATAGTAGATGATGCCAATGCTTGCCCTAGATATACAGGGATTTGCATAGATGGCATAAAAGTAAAAGAGAGTCCACAATGGCTCAAAGATAGACTCAAATCTATTGGGCTTACGCCAAAAAACAATGTCATAGACATTACAAATTTCATCTTACACGATTTGGGGCAACCCTTACACGCTTTTGATAGAAAGTCGATTACAAGTAATAAAGTACGTGTTACTACCGTAGCTAAAAACATCCTTTTTACAGCCTTGGATGACACAGAACATAAATTACTTGATACAGACCTAGTAATTTGTAACGACAAAGAACCAATGTGCTTAGCAGGAGTAACGGGAGGCTTAGCATCAGGAGTTACTGACTCTACTAGCTCTATCTTTTTAGAAAGTGCTTACTTTGATGCTGACGTAGTGCGTAAAACTTCTTTGGCACATGGTCTCAAAACAGACTCTTCATTTAGATTTGAGAGAGGTACGGATCCTAATATGCCTATATATGCTTTACAAAAAGCGGTCAATTTAATCCTAGACCTTGCAGGAGGAGAAGTAGTGTCAGAAGTCATAGACATTTACCCAAACCCTATTGAAAACTTTAAAGTAGAGGTTTCAATTGATCGCATTCAACGGTTAATAGGGAAAAGCATTGAAAAAGCAAGGATGATAGAAATCCTTAAAAGTCTTGAAATTGAAATTTTAGAAAATAAAGGAGATGAACTTTTATTAAGTGTACCTCCATACCGAGTAGATGTACAACGTGAGGCAGATATTGCTGAGGAAGTGTTGCGAATTTACGGTTATGAGAACATTAAATTAACCAATAAATTAGCGTCAGCTTATCTAGCACCGTCAAGTGATACAGACAAACGAGAAGATATAAGAGTAAAATTAAGTGAAACTTTAGCAGGATTGGGTTATTTTGAAATAACAACCAACTCACTAACAAGACCAAGTTATACTGCTGATTTAGATGCTTATCCTAAAGAGAGAAATGTTCAAATGCTTAATCCTCTTAGCGAAGACTTAAGTATCATGCGTCAAACTTTATTGTTTACAGGATTAGAAGTAATCAGTAATAATATTAGAAGACAAAATACTAATCTTAGTCTTTTTGAATTTGGTAAAACGTATCAGAAACTAGGTACTGCCAAGTATAATGAGCGAAATATACTTGCGTTATACGTTACAGGTAACGAACAAGAAGAGTCTTGGCAGACAAAACAAAAAAAGACAGATTTCCATACTTTGTCAAAGGCTGTACAAGCTATTTTGATTAAAACTAATATCACAGGTTATTCTCAAACAACAGTTAGTGATAATCAATTATTTTCTCAAAACCTAGTCATTGAGATGAATGGCAAAGTATTGATAAGTGCTGGAATAGTTGAACAAAAACTATTGAAAAAAACAGAGGTAAAACAAGCAGTGATGTATGCCGAAATTGATTTAGATGAATTATACAAAATAAGTTCTAAAGAATTGACTTATTCAGGACTATCTAAATTCCCAGCTGTAAGAAGAGACCTATCGGTAGTGGTAGACAAAAAAGTATCCTTTGAAGAAATTAAAGAGTTGACTCAAAAAGTAGAGCGTAAGCTGATTAAACAGATTAATGTATTTGACCAGTATTCAGGAGATAAATTAGAAAAAGGGAAAAAATCATATTCTATTTCATACATTTTACAAGATCAAGACAAAACATTGAATGATAAAATCATTGACAAAACAATGGAGAAATTGATTAAAAATTATGAGAAAGAATTAGACGCTTTAATCAGAAGATAAATAATGAATTCAGAAACTTTATCTATTATAACATCACTTCAATCACGACTAAAGCAATTAGTTCGAGATTATAATGATGTACGAGAAAAGAAGTTGGCACTGGAGGAAAAGAATAATGTTTTACAAGAAAACCTTAATCACTTGAATGAAGAGTTCAATCACTTTCAAAATCAAGAGAAAATCGTTAAAATTGTAAATAGTGTAGTAAGAGAAGAAGAGAAGGGAGAAAAAGGAAAAGAACTGAAAAGGTCGATTAATGGCTATATCAAAGAAATTGATAAATGTATCAACCTCTTAAGCCAAGAGTCATAAAATATGGAAGAGCTTTCGATATCATTAAAAATTGCAGATGCTGAGATAAAGGTAAAAACCAAACCTGAAGAAGAAGCAATACTGCGAAAAGCAGGAAAAATTTTAAATGAAAAATTCAAAGAATTTCAACAAGCTTATCACATTGATGATAAAGCTTACGTGATGACAATGATAGCCTTTGGTAATTTAGTAGATAAATTAAAACTTGACCACCAACTAAATAGTGGTTCAGAAAAAATTAATCATGAACTAAATGCTTTAAATAACATACTTGATCAGGTCAAATAGTACTTTTCTTCATAATCTCTATTAGAAATAATAAAATAGAAAATTATGGATTTGATTATAACCATAGCAGGTATATTACTTGCTTTAATAGCTGGTTTTTTTTTAGGAAAAACCCTTACGGGAAAAGATGTAGCACGCCATGAAGAAGAAGCGAAAGAAAGAGCGAAGCTAATCATAAGAGAGGCAGAGTCTAAGCAAGAAGGTATCAAGAAAGAGAAAATCTTAGAAGCCCGAGAAAAATTCCTTCGCATGAAGCAAGAACATGAAGAAAAAACAAATAATAGAACCCAGCAAATCAGAGAATCTGAAAATCAGCTTAAACAAAAAGAAGTAGAAGTAAATAAAAATATTGAACGACAAAACAGAAAATCTGCTGAATTAGAAAGTGCCAAAGAAATACTCACATCCCAATTAGAAATTGTTGCAAAACGAAAAGAAGACCTAGAGAAAACACAGCAAGAAGAGGCTAAAAAGCTAGAAAAAGTAGCTAATTTAAGTGCTGAAGAAGCTACTAACCAGCTAATGGAGCTCATGAAAGATGAGGCAATGAGCCGAGCAAGTGCTACCATGCGAGACATAGAAGAAGAGGCTAAAATGACGGCCACTAAAAAAGCTAAAAAAATCATTATAGAAACTGTACAGCGTACTGCCGCCGAAACAGCTGTTGAAAATTGTGTATCTGTTTTTAATATTGAATCAGACAGTATCAAAGGAAAAATAATAGGTAGAGAAGGTAGAAATATTCGTGCTTTGGAAGCTGCCACTGGAATCGAAATCATAGTAGATGATACGCCTGAAGCAATCATCCTTTCTGGTTATGACCCAGTACGAAGAGAAGTAGCAAAAATAGCGTTACATAGATTAGTGCAAGATGGTAGGATCCATCCAGCTAGGATAGAAGAAGTTGTCAAAAAAGTTTTTAAAGAAATTGATCAAGAGATAGCTGAGATAGGTGAGCGTACAGCAATTGATTTAAACATTCATGGTTTACACCCAGAGTTAATTAGGATGGTAGGAAGAATGAGATTCCGATCTTCTTATGGTCAAAATTTATTACAACACTCTCGTGAAGTAGCCAATATGTGTGGAATAATGGCAGGAGAACTGGGTCTAAATGTGAAACTAGCTCGTCGTGCGGGATTATTGCACGATATAGGTAAAGTAGCAGAAGAGCAAGAACAACCTCATGCTATTGCAGGTATGGAAATGGCATTAAAACACAAAGAACACCCAGAAGTTTGTAATGCTATTGGTGCTCACCATGATGAAATAGAGATGACTTGTTTGATAGCCCCTATTATACAAGCTTGTGACGCTATATCTGGTGCAAGACCTGGTGCTCGCCGTGAGGTAATGGATTCATATATCAAACGTCTTAGAGAGCTAGAAGAGACAGCCATGGCTTTTGACGGAGTGTCTAAATGCTACGCAATACAAGCAGGTAGAGAGTTACGTGTAATTGTAGATGCAGAGAGAATTGCAGATGATGTGGCAGGCACATTGTCATACGAAATTGCAAAGAAAATAGAAACAGATATGCAATACCCTGGTCAAATTAAAGTAACAGTCATTAGAGAGATGAGAGCTGTCCACTTTGCTAAGTAAAAGACTTATACCAGTTTAACTATAATATGAGTCTAATTGAGATTGAATTGTTTTTTGCAATATCGAGGAAAAATGATTTAGCATAACTGGTTACGGTAAATTATTTTAACGAAGAGAGTGTAAAAACAAACAGGATAAATGACTTATCTTATAGTTAAAATGGTATTACAATTGTTTTAACAAAAGGTCTAAATATTCGCGGTTGTTAGATAACCTCGGCACTTTACTTTGTCCACCTAATTTATTATTGTTTTCTAGCCATTTATAAAAAAAATCTTGCGGAGCAAGGTTGATTTTAGGAAATGATAAGACGATATTTTTGAACCGTTTAGCGTCATAGTCAGAGTTAATTGCTCGTAATTTTTTATCCAAATAGTAAGTAAATTTATCTAAGTCATTAGGCTGAATTTTGAACTCTATCAGCCACTCGTGGCTTCCTGCCATATCAGAAAGATATATAGGTGCTACGGTGTAATCGTTCAGTAATGCTCCTGTTTCTTTACAAGCATATGTAATCGCTTTATCTGTATGCTCAATGATTACTTCTTCCCCAAAAGCATTGATGAAGTGTTTTGTCCTCCCTGTAATTTTTATCCTATAAGGAGATAACGAAGTAAACTTTACGGTGTCGCCAATAACATACCTCCATAAGCCAGCATTGGTACTGATGACTAAAGCATAATTTTTATTTATCTCTACTTCTTCAAGTGTTAAAGTCTTTGGATTTTCTCTTCTCCAATATTCCATTGGAATGAATTCATAAAAAATTCCATAATCTAACATCAGCAACATAGAGTCATTATTTGGTTCATCCTGAATCCCAAAAAGTCCTTCAGAAGCACTATAAGTCTCTTGATAATTCATCTTATCAGATGGAATAAGTATTTGAAACTGCTCTCGATAAGGTTCAAAAGCAACTGCACCATGAAACAATACTTCCAAATTAGGCCATACTTCCAAAATATTAGATTTTCCTGTGTAATCTAATATCCTTTGTAGAAGAACAATCGTCCATGTAGGCACACCACCTAATGTAGACACATCAGTATGAATCGCTTCTTTGATGATGGATTCTATCTTCTCATCCCAATCGTCCATTAGGGCAGTTTTAAGAGAAATACTATTTGTCCATCTCGCCCAAAATGGCATATTTTGCATAATGATTCCCGAAATATCACCAAAATAAGAATTAGGATTTTCAGGATTAATTTGCACCGTTCCTCCAATTGGAATCATCTTTCCAGCAAATAGATTACGCTCAGGGAAATTATTGAAATACAAAGACAACAGGTCTTTACCCGCCTTAAAGTGACAATCACTTAATGATTCTGCCGAAACAGGGATGTACTTACTACGAGCATTTGTAGTGCCAGAAGATTTAGAAAACCATTCAATTTTACTTGGCCATAAAATGTTTTGCTCGCCTTTTATAACCTTATTTATGTATGGGAATATCTCTTCATAAGTAGATAAAGGTACCCTTTCTTGAAATTGTTTGACAGTTCTAATTTCGTGATAGTGGTACTTTTTACCCCATTCTGTACCGCTAGCAGTCTCAATTAATTTTTGAAAGACATCTTCTTGTACATCAATAGGATATTGGATAAAAAGCTCAATCTGATGAATTCTTTTCTTCATTGTCCATGACAGAATAGATTGTATCATTTCGCTAAAGTTTGCTTAGAACTTTCTTTTGTATTCAAAATGCTGACCAAGGTATACTTTTTTGACCTGCTCATCTGCGGCTAATTCTTCTGGAGTGCCTGCTTTAAAAATATTCCCTTCCGTCATGATATAGGCCCTATCTGTAATCGATAAAGTTTCTTGTACATTATGGTCAGTAATTAAAATCCCAATATTCTTATCTTTAAGCCTTGCTACAATGCCTTGGATTTCTTCAACGGCAATGGGATCTACTCCTGCAAAAGGTTCGTCCAACAATACAAATGCTGGATCTACTGCCAAAGCTCTAGCTATTTCGGTACGCCTTCTTTCTCCTCCAGAAAGTACCATTCCCATATTTTTACGCACATGAGTCAAACTAAATTCTTCTAATAGTTCTTCTGTTTTTTCTTTACGTAATTTCTTGGATAACGAGGTCATTTCCAGTACTGCCATAATATTATCTTCTACCGATAATTTACGGAATACAGATGCTTCTTGTGCTAAGTAACCAATACCAAGTTGTGCCCTCTTAAATACAGGTAGTTTCGTAATTTCTTTATCATCCAAAAACACTCTGCCTTCAGTGGGTCTCACCAAACCAACTGCCATATAAAACGTAGTTGTTTTTCCTGCTCCATTAGGCCCTAAAAGCCCAATGATTTCTCCTTGCTTCACTTCTATCGAAACACCTTTTACAACCCTTCTTTTACTATATTCTTTAACAAGATTTTCTGCTCGTAAAATCATTATGCTGGTTATTTTATTCTATTAGATAGGTAATATAATCAGATATTTGTGAACTGTCTTAGCCCTTGTTTGTTTTTTTTACATAAAAAAGGTTTAATCTTTCTAAGATTTTAATTCTATCATTAAAAGAATTAGTTTAGGCTTTGGTTCACATTTATAGTTATGGCAGATAAAATCACTTGTCCTCAATGCTCACATCAGTTTGCAGTAGAAGAGGCACTTTCAGGACAAATTAAGCTTAAGTATCAAGCAGAATACAAAGAGAAAACAGCAAAACAAGCTGAGGTTTTTCAAAAAGAAAAAATAAAGCTCGAAAAAGAAAGGGAAGATTTTACCGCTAAAAAAGACAAAGAAAATGAGATTTTTAAACAAAAACTGAATCAAAAAGTAAGTGAACAAATTTCTTACGAGAAAAAAAAGATAGAGAATGACCACTTGGAACAGTTTGATGCCTTGCAAAAGGAATTAAATGAAAAGTCAGAAAAAGTAAAAGAGCTGAATCGCTCTAAAGCGGAAATCGAAAAACTAAAGCGTGAGAAAGGTGAGCTAAAAGAAGCTGCCGAGGCAGAGGCTCAAAAAAGATTGAACGAAACACTTATTTCTGAAAAAGAAAAAATAAGAAAATCTGAAGAAGAAAAAAATGAATTGCGTTTTAAAGAAATGCAAAAACAGTTAGAAGATCAAAAAAAATTAACTGAAGAGATGAAACGTAAGCAGGAGCAAGGCTCTATGCAGATGCAAGGCGAAGTTCAAGAACTTGCCATTGAAGAATGGTTAATGAATCGCTTCCCACTAGATACAATTGAGGAAATAAAAAAAGGAATACGTGGTGGAGACTGTATTCAGACAGTAAATACTAGAACTAGTCAAAACTGTGGGACAATATATTATGAAAGTAAAAGAACAAAAGACTTTCAGCCAAGTTGGATAGAAAAATTCAAAGCAGACATTAGAGAAAAAGGGGCTAATATTGGCGTATTGGTAACAGAAGTAATGCCCGCCGATATGGACAGAATGGGCTTAAAAAACGGTATTTGGATTTGTAATTATGAAGAGTTTAAAGGTCTTTGTACTGTCTTAAGAGAGTCTATTGTACAATTAAGCACTGCTATTAGTTCTCAAGAAAACAAAGGAGATAAAATGAGCTTACTTTATGATTTCCTTACGGGAAATACTTTCAGGATGCAAATTGAAGCTATTGTGGAAGGTTTTACACAAATGAAGACCGATTTGGAAAGTGAAAAGCGTTCAATGCAACGAATTTGGAAACAACGAGACAAACAAATTGAAAAAGTACTCATCAATACTACCGATATGTATGCCTCTATCAAAGGAATTGCAGGTAATGCTATTCAGTCTGTAAAAGCATTAGAATTACCTTACTCGGAAGATGAAGCTTAGCGAAAAGCTTATACAACTAAAGGCTTACGCCAAATCATTACCGCTTGAACCAGGGGTTTACCGATACTTTGATGTCGAAGGTAATATTATTTATGTCGGAAAGGCTAAAGCTTTACGCAATAGAGTTGGCTCTTATTTTCAATCTTTGCAACAGCATAATAATAAAACCAAGAGACTGGTAGCTTCAATAGATAGAATTGAATATACAGTTGTTAATTCTGAATACGATGCTTTATTGTTAGAAAATAATCTCATTAAGCGTTACCAACCCAAATACAACATTAGCCTTAAGGACGGTAAATCATATCCTTATATCCTGATTATTAACGAGCGATTTCCTCGTATTATTAAAACTAGGACTTATGACCCTACACTAGGCGAATATTTTGGTCCTTATATCAAAACAAATTTGCCTAATATTATTCTCGCATTGTTTCAAAAAATATTTTTTATCAGAAGTTGTTCCTATAATTTATCAGAGGCTAACATAGAAGCGGGAAAGTACAAGGTCTGTATGGATTATCATATTCAAAACTGCTTAGGTCCATGTGAAGCTCTACAATCCGAAGAGGACTATATGGATAAAGTTCAGCAAGCCCGAAACATTTTGAAAGGAGAAATAAATGAAGCAAAGGTTTTTCTGAAAAAATTAATGGATGATGCCTCTCAAAATTTAGAATTTGAAAAAGCGCATTTGTATCAACAAAAGCATCAACTATTATACAGCTATCAGCAAAAGTCAGAGGTTGTTAATCCTAAACTAGGGGATTTGGTGGTGTTTACGATTTCTAGTACCGACAAACTAGCCTTTGTTAACCACTTATTAATCAAAAATGGAAATATCATTGGCAGTGAAAATTTTGAGTATAAAAAGAGGTTAGATGAGTCTGATGAAGAAATATTATTACAAGCCATAGCCGAAAAAACAACAGATGTTAAGACAACAGTTTTAAGTAATATAGCCGTTGAGATAGACGAAATGCTTGTTGTGATTCCACAAATAGGGGACAAAAAAAAGCTTGTGAACCTATCATTAAAGAATGCGATGCAGTTACGAGCTGAGCGAAGTGAGTTCAGAGACAAAGATCCTAAAAGCAGGGTTTTAGAACAAGTTAAACAAGATTTGAGATTGCCTCAATTACCCACTCACATAGAATGTTTTGATAACTCAAATATACAGGGTACAAATCCCGTAGCTTCGATGGTTTGTTTTAAATTAGGAAAGCCATCAAAGAGAGACTATCGCCACTTTAAGATTAAAACAGTAGAGGGGGCAAATGACTTTGATTCAATGACAGAGATTGTTTACAGGCGTTATAAAAGACTTGTAGATGAGAAAACCCCTTTGCCTCAGCTGATTATAATAGACGGTGGAAAAGGTCAGTTAAGTGCCGCTCTAAAATCTATTGATAAGCTAGGTATCCGAGATCAAGTCACAATAGTGGGCATTGCCAAACGACTGGAAGAAATCTATTACCCTGGGGATACTCAGCCGTTATTGGTCAGTAAAAAATCAGAGTCTTTAAAATTAATACAACAATTAAGAAATGAAGCACATCGCTTTGCCATTACTTTTCATCGGGATTTACGGAGTAAAAACTTTTTAGTAAGTGAGATTACTCAAATAGAAGGAATAGGTAAAAAAACCTACGAAACACTTATCGCACATTTTAAAACTGTTAAAAAAATAAAAAACACATCTTTTGAAGATTTGTCAGAAGTAGTAGGAACTAGCAAAGCTCAAATTCTAAAAGATCATTTTGAGAAATAATTGAAGCTATTGGTTTTTCTCAGCTTCAATCTTGTCTAATGCTTTTACTTTGGTCAACAAAATATTTTGTAAAACTTGATTCTCTTCTCTAAGATTTTCGTTAAATCGTTCTATTCTAATGATTGTGTTTTGATAAGTCTCTATGCGTTTTTCTTTAATTTGCTGCGAAACATAAACCTCTTCTAGTTGAGTCTGTAGCATTTCTTCTTTTTCTCTATGCTCGTCTGACACTTTTCTAGTCTGTTCTAATAAATGCTTAGTTTTATCATTAATTCTTACAGAAGCAATCATTGCTGCAATTGTTTCTGTTATGCGATTTACAAAGTCAATTTGATGTTCTTCGATTTCGTAAAATGACGCTATTTCTATTACCCCGTATACAATGTCATTGTGAATCAATGGTGCAATTAGAATTGCCGTAGGATTTGCTTTACCAAGCCCAGATGTAATTTTGATATAATCAGTAGGTACATCATTCATATAAAGAATGTCTTTTTCTTGCCAACATTGTCCTACTAATCCATCTCCAAGTTCTATGTTTTGCTTTATTAGTTTGATTTTATCCCAAGCATAACAACCTGTCAGACTCATTATATTTTTATCTTCATCTAGTACATAAATGCTTCCTTGGTTGGCATTTAGGTATTTAACCAATTCCGAAATAATGGTTTTTGATAAAACATCAATATTGTCATTATGCTGACGCAAAACAGAACTAAACAATGCAACACCCTCTGTTACCCAGAGGCGTTTATTGTCTTCTAACGACACATCTTGTAAATCTTTTTTCATCAAAAGTAAAGAATTTCCTAATGTATCGGCATTACTCAAAGGCTTATAGTTGTATTCAAAATTCCCTTTTCCTATCTCAGTAGCAAAAGTTGACGTCCTTTCAAGTCCATCTACAAGGTTATTAAGAGCGGTAGTCATTTCCCCAATCTCATCACTTGACACACTTAGTCTTTTCTTGGGTAGCACCCCTCTCCCCATTAATACTAATGCTTCTCGTAATTGTGCCACAGGTTTTACAATTGATCGAGTAGTAAAAAAGGCGACCAAAGTTCCCCCAATTAATAAAGTAATTCCGAGGTATAAAATTAATTGCTTAAGCCTATTAAATAGGTGTAGCATTTCTTTACTCGCAATATTTGCTTTACTTTGTTGAGCAATAATTATAGTGGCGACTCTATTTTTGATAGCAAAAATATCTTGATAAATATCCCCGTTACTATCATTCAGTTGATACAAAATCCTAAACCTCTCGTCTGGTGTGCTAGAGGTACGATAATAATCGTTAGGCTCTCTGAATCGAGTCATCATCTCATGCTGAAAATTCATAAACGAATCTAATAACACCACGGTATGATCCATTTCTTTTCGTTCGGTAATTTCCCAGCGTTTCATCAGGGACACAATCTCTTTTCTTAGTAAAGGATACTCGTCATTATAAATGTGCTGAAGAGCCATTTTTTGTTCTACTTCCTCCGTGGGAGTATCTACACTTACCCATACAGCCAATAAAGACTTGGCACGAGACACAAGCAAGTCCAAATCTTTTAGTTTGGAAACTGAAGGTGTGTGAATAGTAGCAATACGTTGGTTAAGACGGGTCGTTTGCCCTAAAATCCTTAAGGTCACAATACTATTAATCAGGATTGCTGTTAGCAAAATCCCAAATCCTATTCCTAGCTTATAATTAACTTTTAATTTCATCAAAACTTATTTTGAAAGACTATTATACTAATAAAATCAATAACGTCCTAAATGATTATGAAAATTAGCCAAAATCAATTTACTTTCAAATAAAACTCACAACTGAATTTTTGATTTACCGATAACTTTTGAATTTCTTTTTTCTCATCAAAATTTTTACCGCTGTCTTTCTCATCCGCCACTCCGTACCAAGGCTCTATGCAAAGATAAGGAGCATTTGCATTGGGTTTAGTCCAAAGTCCTATCATTGGAAAATCCTTAATGCCAACCTCTACAAAGTGAGGAGATTTATCAGATTTAATTTGAATATAACTGGATTTAAAGCCTTCTGTGATAATCGCATCATTATCAAATAACGAATGTGACAAATCTATTCTATTAGTCCCGTTAGTGAAATTATTTATTTTTTTATCGCTCAAAAAAGCACCGTCTAGTAAGAGTTGGTTGATATTTTCTTCTTTTTCAAATTCTAAATAATAATCTTCAAAAGTCAATTCTTCATCTATAGGACAAATAAAACCTGGATGAAAACCAAGAGAAAAATACATAGTGGCATTTGACTTATTTACTACTTGGTAAGAAGTTAGCACTTGATTTTTATCTACACGAAACTCTGCATATAACTCAAAGTCAAAAGGGTAAACTGCCAAAGTATCAACCGAACTAGAAAGCTTCAAAGTTATTTTTTCATCGGTACATTCTACAAGTTCAAACATACTGTCTCTCGCAAATCCGTGCTGAGGCAATTTATATTGTTGTCCATCATAGCTATACTCACCATTTTGGACTTGCCCTATAATTGGAAATAAGATAGGAGCATGTCTCGCCCAAATCATCGGATCTGCCTGCCATAAAAATTCTTTTTGAAGCATTTTATGATAAATACTGCACAATTCTGCTCCTTTTTCTTTTACGCTTATGCGAATAAAATCATTTTCAATGGTTATCATCTTTAATTTCTATCAGGTTATAGTCTGTTGTAATTTGTTTAATGTGGTATTCAAATCGCTGTTTACTGGCATCGGTAATAAATATTTGACCAAACAGTTTTGATTTCACTAACTCTAGTAAACGCTTAATTCTTCCTTCGTCCAATTTATCAAAAATATCATCAAGCAACAGTAAGGGTTTCACCTTTAATTGTTCTTCCATTACTTTGTATTTTGCCAATTGCAAAGCCGTTACATAAGACTTTTTTTGTCCTTGAGAACCCATTTTCTTGAGTGATTTTTCTTTTATTTTAAAAATAAAATCATCCTTGTGAGTACCCATCGTTGTACGTTCTTTATATAAATCTTGCGGGTAAGCATCTTTATATTCTTTTTCAAAACCATCACTGCTGCACTGAGATTGATAAATAAAACTAACAGACTCTCCGCCGTTTGACATCTGTTTGTAAAAGTCTTCAATTTCACTACTTATTAGTAAACATACTTCTTTTCTTTTGCGATAGATAAAGGAGTTGAGTGATAATAATTGAACATCATACGTTTCTACTAAATCCTTATCGATATGTCGTGTTTCTCGGTACTGTTTGAGTAAAGCATTCCGTTGTTTCAGTAATTTATTATACTGCATCAAGTTTGTTAAATACTCTTGATCAAGTTGGCTAATGAGTACATTTATAAACTTTCTTCGTACCTCGCTTCCCTCTTTGATGAGATCCAGATCATCTGGTTGAATTAGTACAATGGGCAACTTTCCGATATGTTCACTTACCCGTTCATATTCAGAGCCGTCGAAAGAGATTTTTTTTGTTTCTCCTTTTTTTAATGAAACAATGATTTTTCCTGTATTCCATTGCCCTTTGATAGCAAAAAAAGTTTCACCATCTTTAATGAGATGAGCATCAGTAGAAAAAAAAGCACTCTTTGTAAGACTCATACAATAAATGGCATCCAACAAGTTTGTTTTACCACAGCCATTCATTCCCACAATGCCGTTTATGCTTTCGCTAAAATCTATTTCTATTTCAGAATAGCTTTTAAAATGGTGTAAATGGAGGTGTTTTAAATTCACGCTTGAATATATTCAATTTTCTATTAGTCCAATGCCATATTAAATAGAATTTTGGATAAATTGGCAAACTTAATGGTATTTAGTATTTTCGTAAAGAATTTTATCGCACAAGCATGAAAAACAATAAACTTATTTATTTCGCATTAGTCTTTATCATCTTTTTTGCCACGTTTTCGGTATGGATGTATAATGCCTTTACAGGCAAAAACTTCTTATCTAAAAAAGGAGATAAAGCCATGTACATTTACATCAAAAAAGATGCTAGTTTCTTAGATGTATTACATGGGCTAGAAAAGAAAGAAGTGATTAATGATGGATTGTCATTTGCCTTTACTTCAAAATTAATGAGCTATCAGGATAACGTAAAACCTGGGAGATACCTCATCGAGCCTAAGATGAATAATATACAAGTGATACGCTTGCTTCGTTCTGGGAAACGAGATGTTGTTAAAATCACTTACAATAACATCAATGATTATAATTTATTAGCGGAAGCGGTATGTGGAAAAACTTTACTTTCATCCAAAATAGAGTTTGATTCATTACTTCACTCTTCTGAACACTTGTCAAAGTATGGTTTCGATAGTAGTACAATATTAGCTATGTTTATCCCTAATACTTATGAGGTATACTGGGATGAAAGTGCTGAAAATTTATTCGACAGAATCAATAAAGAGTATAAAAAATTCTGGAATCCTAATCGTATAAAAAAAGCGAAAGACTTAAATTTAACAGCAATTGAAGTAATTAGTTTGGCTGCTATTGTGCAAGGAGAAACACTTAATAAAAAGGAGCAAAAAACTGTTGCAGGACTTTATCTTAATCGTGTAAAACAAGGAATAAAGCTAGAAGCAGATCCTACGCTTGCTTATATATCAGGCAAAAGCGGGAGAGAAATAATGAACATTCATAAAGAAATAGACTCTCCGTATAACACCTATATGTATAAAGGAATTCCACCAGGACCAATTGCCATGCCTGATGTTTGGGCAATAGATGCGGTGCTTAATTATGAATCACATGAATATATTTTTATGTGTGCCAAAGGAGACGGTTCGGGGTTACATAATTTTGCAAAGACCAATCGCCAGCACAATATTAATGTGAGTAATTACAAAAAGAACTTACGTAGCTACAAAAAACGAAATAACTAGATGCTAGAACACGAAGTAGAAATAAGGGTTAGGTATGCTGAAACTGACCAAATGGCTTATGTTTATTATGGTAATTACGCTACTTATTTTGAAGTTGCTCGTGTAGAAACTTTTCGTAAAATAGGAATGAGTTATAAGGATTTGGAAGAAATGGATATTGGAATGCCTGTATTGGATTATCATATTAAATACATTCGTCCTGCTAAGTATGATGATTTGTTAACCATTAAAGTTACAATTCCTGAAATGCCTACTTTACGTATTAAATTTGATTATGAAGTATATAACCAAAATGGAGATTTACTATCAAAAGCATCTACAAGGCTTGCTTTTATTAATCTTAAGTCTGGAGCAGTAAGCCCACCTCCTGAGGCTTTTAATAAATTACTAATTCCTTTTTTTGATGTTTAAACGTTTATCACATTGGCTGTACCAATCAAGGCTGATGAGATTCATTCAGCATCTTGCACAAAAAGTATATGTTAGCCGTAAGGCAAATCTTAATTTGTTGACAGCCTACTATTTTGTTCGGGAGGAAATTCAAGAGACGAACATTTTTGCAGAAGCCAAAGCGGTATCTTATAATTTTACCTTAGCGGTATTCCCAGCTATTATTTTTTTATTTACACTAGTGCCCTATTTTGAAGTAGTAGGTATACAGAGAGAAGAGATTTTGATTTTTTTTAACGATAGCATCCCTACTAATCTTTATGAATCGCTAGAGAACACAATTATTGACCTTGTAGATAATAAGAGAGAAGAATTGACTTTGTTCGGTTTTTTGTTTGCCACATTTATGTCTACTAACGGTATGTTAGCATTGATAGCCTCGTTTAATCGTTGTTATAAGACAGCAGAGAGACGCAGTAGAATTAAACAGCATTTCATTGCTTTTGTCTTAATGATACTTATTATGTTTGTCTTGCTTACCGCTATGATTTTAATTGTTTTTGGCGGACTTATTATCGAGTCTATTCAAGAAAGATTTCACTTGATAGAAGGTTTAGAATTGGCTCGTTTTTTACAATACTCTGTATTCTTCTTGTTTTATTTTGTAGTGATTTCCATTATTTATGTGATTGCACCTACCGTTCCTAAACGTTGGAAGTTTTTCTCGATAGGAGCTGTTTTTGCTACATTAATGAGTATTATACTTTCCACCGTGTTTTCATATTATGTTAATAATTTTGCTACTTATAACAAAGTTTACGGCTCTATCGGCACGCTTATCGCTTTTATGATATGGCTACAATGGATGTCGATTACCTTATTGCTGGGATTTGAAATAAATGTAGGGATTGAACGAGCAAAACAAACAATAAAAAAAGTGAAAGGAATTTGATTTTTTAAAAATAGGACTTATATTTGCAATCCAATAGAGAGTTGGCAGAGTGGTCGAATGCACTGGTCTTGAAAACCAGCGTACTGCGAGGTACCGAGAGTTCGAATCTCTCACTCTCTGCTTTAAAATCCCTTTACACTATGTAGAGGGATTTTTTTTGCTTAATACTCTTCTTCATTCATGTCCTCACTATCCAAAATAGCTAAGTAATTTTCGAAGCGAATATCATTAATTTCCCCTTTCATATATAACTCTTGTATATGGCATTTTGGCTCATGATAATGGGTACAATTATGAAATTTACATTTGCCTAGATGCTCTCTCATTTCAGGGTAAAAATGGGCTAACTCTTCTTTTTTGATTTTAAAAAGCCCAATTTCTTTAATTCCTGGAGTATCAATGATATTAGTGGTATCATCCAAAAAGTGCATTTCAGAAAAAGTAGTCGTGTGTTTTCCTTTGGCGTGCATTTTAGAAATATCAGCAGTTTTGATATCCAATTGAGGCGACAAAGTATTTAATAATGATGATTTTCCTACTCCAGAATGTCCCGTTATTAATGTTGTGCTTCCTTTTATCTTTTCTTTTACTAGATTTAGGTTTTCTCCTGTCACAGTAGATGTGGTCAAGCATTCATAGCCCAGTGAACTGTAAATTTGTTTTAATCGCTCTATCTCAATCTTGTCCGATTCGTCAAATAAATCACTTTTGTTAAAGGCAATCAAAACTGGAATTCGAAATGACTCTGTGGTAATTAAAAATCTATCTATAAAACCAAGTGAAGTGCGGGGTTCTTTAAGTGTGACAATCAATAATGCCAAATCTATATTAGAAGCAATCATATGTGCCTGAGCACTTAACTTGGTTGATTTTCGGATGACATAGTTATGCCTGTCCAAAATCTCTTCGATACTGACATTCTCATTGTCTGCTACAGAAAAAATCACTTCATCACCTACTGCAATAGGATTGGTCGTCCTAAGTCCTAATTGACGAAACTTTCCCCGCAACCTCGCACGATAAGTTTCTCCTCCAGAAAGGATGATGTACCACAAGCCAGTTGATTTAATAATTAATCCTTTCATAAAATTGTTTTAATATAGTCAAAGATTACATCACTCGCTCCCGATTGCTTCAAAACATAGTTTCGGGCATTATCCCCTACTTGTTTCCTTAGTTTAGGATTATTAAATAATTTGTCTAATTGGTTTTTTAACTCCTCTTCTGAGCTAATAGAATACGCTCCACCAAGCTGTAGTAAGTCTTTGGCTTCTTGAAATTTGTTGTATTTATTGCCAAACAAAATGGGTGAAGCAAATACTGCTGGCTCTAATATATTGTGTAACCCACTTCCAAATGCACCACCTATATAAACAATGTCAGCATATTTATATATCTGTGATAAAATCCCGATACAGTCAATGTATAGAATATCCGCATTGATGACTGTTTCTTTTAAAGAATAGTTAGCACATTTTAGATGTATTAATTGTTGTTCCACTTTAATTTTCTCCCTGTTAATTTCGTGTGGTGCAATAATGTATTTGTATTGAGGGTTTGCATTGATATACGGGATAAGTAGGGACATATCCTCTGCCCAAGCACTTCCTACAATTAGGGTGAGAGTATCGGCTGTAAATACTTCTACTATTTCATTTCTCTTATTTGTGTCAGCAATTGCTTTTACTTGGTCACAGCGAGTATCTCCTGCTATTTCGCTAGCTATATTTATACTTCTAAGCAGATTTTTTGTTTCTTTATTTTGAACAAAAAAATATGTTATGTTTTTTAAAATTTCTCGATAAAATGATCCATGCCATTTAAAGTATTGTTGATTAGGACGCAATATTGTAGAGAAAGAGAGTAATGGTATTTTTCTTTTTTTACACGATTGAATATAATAATGCCAAAATTCATATTTGACAAATAGTGCCAATACAGGGTTAGTTATAGATAGAAAATATTCGGCGTTTTTTTTGCCGTCTATTGGTAAATAGTATACATAATCTACATTTATGTAATTTTTTCGTAACTCATATCCTGAAGGAGAAAAGAAGGTCAATAAAATTTTATACTGAGGATAATCAGACTTTAATCGTTCTATAATTGGTCGAGCTTGCTCAAACTCACCAACCGAAGCTGTGTGTATCCAAATCACTTTATCAGATAAGTCTTTAAAATCTTTTTCTAATCGTATAAAGATGTTTTTCCGTCCCTCAATCCATAGTTTTGCTTTACGATGAAAAGGACTTATTATCCAAAGTAATATAGTATAAATTCTTAAAGATGTATTATATAATATTTCTTGTATGAACTTCATGTTTCTACAGGAATTGTCCTTTTTTTGCTGACAAGGTAAAGACTTAGTAGTAACACAAGGGTCAATATCCATGTCCACTGATTGGTCATTTCGCCATCTAATATACCAATAAAAGTGGATACTAAAGGAATTACATAAGTAATAGAACCTGCAAACATCGGGCTAGCATACTTGAGCATAATATTAAATAATATTAGTGCTGCCCCAGTGGCAAAAACACCTAAAACCAAGAGGTATAATAATGGCTCTATTGCTGAAGGTTGTCCCATTCTACTAAAAGTACCGAAGTAGACTAAAATAATAGCTGAAACAGGGGCCGCTAATATTAAAGCGCACGAAGCAATTGTCATAGAAGGAACGTGTGACAATTTATATTTAAACAAGTTAAGGTTAGACGCATAAAGCATGGCTGCTAATACAATGAGTAGTCCATAAACTCCTATTGAAAACTCTCCGCCAGACTTATACATGATTAAACCAATAGCCGCTAATAGTCCTATTATCATCCCAATATAATTAATAAGCTTATATCTTTCTTTAAAAATAAACACACTGATTAAAACAGTAAAAACAGGAGTCATAGAACTTAACACACCTGCTACACTGCTATCTATATGTTGCTGAGCGATGGCAAAACAAAGTGCTGGAATAAGGCTTCCTTGAAAGCCTGCAAATACGATATACTTCCAATCTTGTTTTCTTACACGAGTGGCATGAGTCAAAGTAAAAGGGAGTAAAACAATCCCCCCTATTAAAATTCTGATGCATGCTACCTCTATAGGGGTAAAAAAAATCAAACCTTTTTTGATACACAAAAAAGCACTTCCCCAAATTAGAGCAAGTGCTATAAATATAATAATAGAAATTTGTTTGCCCTTCACTTAATTGTAAGTATAAGTTCCTTCTGCTGTTTTGATTGTGACTTGCTTTTGCTTAGACGCTTCTACACGACCAATAATTTGAGCATGAATATCAAATGAGTTTGCAATGTTAATAATTTGCTGTGCATATTGTTCATCTACGTACAACTCTAGTCGGCAACCCATATTAAATACTTTGTACATTTCGCTCCAACTAGTACCGCTTTGCTCTTGAATTAATTTAAACAAAGGTGGGACTTCAATCATATTGTCTTTTACCACATGATTTTCATCTAAAAAATGCAACACTTTAGTATGTGCTCCTCCGCTACAATGTACTGCACCATTTATTTTGCTTCTTAACTCTTTTAAGATAGCAATCATTACGGGCACATAGGTACGAGTAGGAGATAACACTAGCTTCCCTATGTCTAATTCTGTTTCTGATTTATCGGTCAAATTACATTGTCCTGAATAGATTAAATCTTCTGGTACAGCTGGGTCATAACTTTCTGGATATTTTTTAGCTAAAATTTTTCCAAATACATCATGTCGAGCAGAGGTAAGTCCATTGCTACCCATTCCGCCATTATACTCAGACTCATATGTTGCTTGACCATAAGATGATAATCCTACAATTACATTACCTGGTTTTATATTAGCATTGTCAATTACATCACTTTTTTTCATTCGTGCGATAACCGTACTGTCTACAATAATCGTACGCACAAGATCACCAACATCTGCTGTTTCTCCTCCTGTACTATGTATGTTTAATCCATTTTCACGAAGCATTTTTAGCACATCTTCAGTGCCCTCTATAATTGCCCCAATTACTTCCCCTGGTATTACATTTTTGTTACGACCAATAGTTGATGAAAGTAAAATAGTATTTGTAGCCCCTACACAAAGTAGGTCATCTACATTCATAATAATAGCATCTTGAGCAATACCTTTCCAGACATCCAGATTGCCAGTTTCTTTCCAATACATATATGCCAAAGACGATTTGGTGCCGGCACCATCTGCATGCATTATGTTACAAAACGCATCATCATTCCCTAACAAATCAGGTATGATTTTACAAAAAGCTTTTGGGTACAAACCCTTATCTATGTGCTTAATGGCGTTATGTACATCTTCTTTAGATGCAGAAACTCCTCTCAAATCGTATCTATTACTACTCATAGTATTTTGTTTTAGCAAGGCAAAGATAAACCATTTTATTATAAATACGTGAGGCTTAAAAAATTACTTTTATGATGGCTTATTTTATGCCATTATAAGGGATTTCTCCAAGTATTTTAATTCTACCTAATTGTGTGATGATTTCTTTAGAGCTTTCTGTTTGTTTGCCATTAAAAATAACGCCCTCGATTACGATATTTTTAGACTTTAAATATTCTATCGTGAGTAAAGAATGATTGATACTCCCGAGATAAAAGTTAATAACTAGGATAACAGGCAACCCTAAGTGCAACATCAGGTCTGTCATGGTTTGCTCTTGATTAAGTGGCACAAGTACTCCACCAGCACCTTCTACAATTATTCCTTTATTAGATTGTGGTATTTTTATTTTAGATAGGTCAATTTTAATTCCATCAATTTCGGCAGCTTTATGAGGACTTATAGGAGTTTTCAAGGCATAAGTTTCGGGAAAAATTTTAATACCTTTTCGTTTAACTAGATTTTTAATAGCATTACTATCCGTATCTTCTCCTGCTTGGATAGGTTTCCAATAATCAAAGCCGAACTGTTCGCACAAATAAGCACTTGCATAAGTTTTTCCGCTATCAGTATGAATAGCTGTTACAAAATAATTTTGATTAGGGTCTAAGTTCATTATTAATAATGTTGGATAAGCCAATGATTTCTGTACTGGTATTATAACTGTGGATACAAATACGGATACGTTCTGAGCCTTTTGCTACAGTAGGGCTCATTACTGGACGCACATCATACCCTTTGTTTTGTAAGGTTTTACATAATGCTTGTACTCGCTCATTAGTAGGCACTATTACGGCTTGTATCGGTGATGTACTCTTTATGGTTTTCTGTTGAATATTTGCCTTAAAAAGCTTAATATTTACGTTTAGTTTGTCTCGTAAATTTGAGTGTTTTTTCAAATACTCAAAAGCATTATGAATGACTGTTATGCTATGCTGTGGCATTGCGGTAGTATAAATAAAAGGGCGTGCAAAATTAATCAAATAATCAATTATTATGCTATCGCCAACTACACAAGATCCATGAGCTCCTACTCCTTTTCCAAAAGTATATGTTCGTAAAGTGAACTCATCTTGCAAATCTTGAGAAACGACTAAGCCTTCACCTTTGTCACCAATTATAGCTGTGCTATGTGCTTCATCAATTATAATATAAGCTTTATGCTTTTTGCATACCTTAATGATTTCGACAAGTGGAGCTTCGTCACCATCCATCGAGTAGATAGACTCTATCGCTACAAATTTATCTCCTTGTGCTTTGTTTAATTTTTTGTCTAAATCGTTGATATCATTATGCCTAAAGCTTAACTTATGGGCGTTGCTAAGGTTTACTCCATCTTTTATACAAGTATGGATAAGCTCATCATAAATAACAGTGTCATGCCGAGTAGGAAGTGTTGAAAATACAGCAAGATTGGCTACATATCCTGTATTAAATATTAAAGCTTTTTCTGCTGAAAAAAAGTTGGAGAGATAACTTTCCAACTTTTCTATACCATTATAGTTGCCTGAGAGCAATCGTGAACCTCCTGAACCCAAAGGAGCATCAACTTGTAATTTTATCTGAAATTCGTTTTGAAGTTCTACACTACGTGCTAAACCTAAATAATCGTTAGAACAAAAATCTACTAAGCCTTCTGTTGTTTTTAATGAACGAAGGCTAGCAGTGTCTTTTCTTTTTTTAAGCTCTAGCTGTATTCTGTTCAGCATTATTGTCTAATGACTATGTTCCTGACCTTGTGCCATTGGAATTTGATCAAACTCAACCTTAGGCTGATCGTTGTCTTTAAACGATGCTCTTGGTTTAATATTTAATATCTGGAATAACTCTTTGTCTTGATTTATCTCTGGATTAGGAGTAGTTAGCAGTTTTTCTCCTGCAAAAATTGAATTAGCTCCAGCCATAAAACAAAGTGCCTGTCCTTCAAAATTCATTCTCGTTCTACCTGCCGACAATCTTACCATTGCTGTAGGCATAGTGATTCTTGCCGTAGCAATCATTCTAATCATGTCCCAAATTGGTACTAAAGGTTGATTTTCAAGCGGCGTACCTTCTACTGGTACAAGTCCATTTACTGGCACAGACTCTGGATGTTCGGGCATATTTGCCAAGGTATGAATCATTGCTACCCGATCTTCGTTACTTTCTCCAAGCCCAATAATACCACCTGAGCATACTCGTAGTTTATTATTACGTACATTATCTATTGTATCTAGTCTATCATCATAGCTACGTGTAGAAATAATGTCGTCATAATTTTCTTCTGAAGTGTCTAAATTATGGTTATAAGCATATAAACCTGCATCTTTTAATTTGGCAGCTTGTTCATCAGTTAGCATTCCTAATGTACAACACACTTCCATGTTTAAGGCATTTACACCTTTTACCATTTCTAGTACGTTATCAAAATCTCTATTATCTCTAATTTCTCTCCATGCTGCTCCCATACAAAATCGGGTAGAGCCACTATCTTTAGCTTCTTTAGCACTTTGAATCACTTCGTCTACAGGTAGTAGTTTATGTACTTTCACATCCGTGTGATAACGTGCGGCCTGCGGACAATAAGCACAATCTTCTGGGCATGCACCTGTCTTTACTGATAAGAGGGTACAAACTTGTACTTCTTGAGCGTTATGATGTTGACGATGAGTTTCTGCGGCTTTAAAGACAAGGTCCATCATAGGCATGTCGTATATTACTTGTATTTCTTCTCGTGTCCAGTTATTTCTAATTTCAGCCATAATCTAAATTTTGCCCAAAGTTACGGATTAAAGTCTGAACAGACAAAGTTATTTTTTGTGATAGTTGTTTTTTTCGACAATGTAAAATAATAGTTTTTTTACAAAGATACTACCAGCTAACCTTATTCGTTTGGATGAATCAACTCTCCACCTGACATTACATCAGATATTAGTTTAGTCTTAGGGAATTGTTCTAATATTATTTTAATAAACACCGTAATTGGGATAGATAAAATCATACCTGGAACTCCCCATATAAATCCCCAAAACATCAACATTATTAATATAGTAATTACATTAATAGAGAATGATTTCCCCATAAAAACGGGTTCTAAAATACCGCCCATAATTACCTGTACCATTGTGATGGTAAATATAAAGAATAATAAAAGCCCCGTTGAATCAAGTTCTACGAAAGCAAATAACGACAGTAATACTACTGATACTACTGAACCTACCATTTGTATGAAATTAATAACAAAGGCAAGTAAGCCCCAAAATATTGGAAAACTAACATTAAAAAAATAGCATGCCAATGTAAAACCTACCCCTGTAAAGAAACTAATAATAAACTTTACCTTGATAAAGGTAATGATGTCTTTTTCTATACGCATAAATACTTTAATAGAAGAGAATGATTGACGAAGAATAGTACTATTAAGAATTTTTTGAAAATTAATAGACTCGGCTAATAAAAGTACTACAAAAAACACTGTCATTAGAGTTGTTGATATGATATTACCAATAGAGTCAATAGTAGACCCGAAACTTTTACTCAAGTCAAGTTTTTGTAAATAATGAACAATAATACTTTTTCCATCTAATCGTTCTACTCCAAAAAAATCTTCCAATGGAATGATTAAAGTTTCTAATTTTGATTCTGCCTTTGAGAAAATGTCACTTTCAGAAGCCATAATTTCTTGACTAGATAAATGAATTAATTCTCCTGTAAGTTTAAAAAACACTCCTACAATAACAATAACAATGATTAAACTCATTGTCTTTTGAATTTTTTTATTCGCTAACCATCTCATTAATGGTAAAAACATCAAAGCGATGAACATTGCAAAAAACAAAGGGATAAAAATAAAAGACAATAAATTAAATACATAAAAAACTACAGGCAATGCTAATATCAATAATAATATGTTGGTTGTTTTTCTTTCTCCCATCGTGATTTTTTGTTGTATCATACAAAGATAAACAATAGAGGCATAAAATAAAGAACTATACTAAAAATACCAATAGAAAATATAGTTTTCCCTTTTAAGCGATTTCTTTATTACTTAATTTAACATAACTGTCCGAAAGAATAAGTAGGGAAAAAGCATAAAAATTTCAATTTTTGA
>CAZEGV010000007.1:0-61667 GCA_964511645.1 uncultured Cytophagales bacterium | reverse complement strand
AAAACCCTATATTTGTAATGAATCAATTATTGTTTAATTAAAAAGTTGCATTTATTACTTGAACTTAAGGGTGGTATAATTTAGCAAGATGTCAAAGAGATAATTAATTACATTTTTAGTACTTTTACACAATGGGGATTTTAGATATTCAGCATATTAGTAAAGAAATAGAAGGCAAGAAAATCCTACATGATATTAATTTTTCTATCGAGAAGCATGATTTTGTTGCATTAGTAGGAGTGAGCGGTGCTGGTAAATCTACTATATTATCATTAATATCGGGCTTGGACTATATTTCAGAAGGATCAATTTTGTTTGACGGAAAAACCCTTGAAGATCCTCGTGAGCAATTAATAAGAGGCAATGAGGAGATTAGGGTAGTTAAGCAAGATTATGACTTGTACCCTCATCATAGAGTTTATGACATCTTAGAACTACCCATACGCCAGCTACATGATGATGAAATAACAGAGCGTATAGCTGAGATGCTTTCTTTTTTTGACCTGGAGGACTATAAATACGAATTACCTAAATCCCTTTCTGGGGGGATGAGACAGCGATTAAGTATAGCTCACGCCATGATTACTTTTCCTAAATTACTTTTATTAGACGAGCCTTTTAGCCATCTAGATGCTTTCACCTCAATGGAATGCTTGTCTTACATTAAAAAATTAGCCAAAAGTTACGGTACTACAGTAGTTTATGTAACGCATGAAACTGAGTACGCCTTGATGTATGCCAATAAGATTATGGTTGTTTCTGATGGAGAAATCATACAAAAAGGAACACCACAAGAAGTTTATCAAACACCACTTAACTTAGAAGTAGCACAATTGTTTAGCTCAGCAAGTAGTTATAAAGGAGAGATTATAAGACCAGAAAATGTTGATATTGTGAAATTCAGCAATAGTAAGCTATTAGTAATTAGTTGTTTGTATTTAGGAGAGAATTATCTTTTAACATTGTCTAATAATGAAGAGATTTTGTACTGTAAGCATAAGCTATTCATAGATATAGGCACAGAAGTATTTGTAAAAGTCATCAAAAAATCTTGATGGCATTATTGTTGATATAATTAAATTATGAAAAAAATATTATTCTTAACCACCTTATTTTTAGTTATTGTGGTCGAAGCAAAGTTCGTTGTTTTTAAAGGAGTTTACACAGGTTCTAATGTATATGTTCATAATGTATATGAGGAAACCTTAAAAATCTATTGCGTCACATATGTATATGTAAATGGTGTCAAAATGGTAGATCACCCTAGTACATCTGCTTTTGAAATCCCGATGGATTCTTTAGAAATAGGAGAGAAGATAGAAATTAAAATTTACGCTCATCAAGAATGCATGGATCAAGTCAAGCTATTAAACCCTCAAGTAATCAGACAAGATGCTAGATTTTCATTCTCTCTACTCAAGGCAGATAAAACGGTACTTACTTGGAGATCAAAAGGAGAAAGTCCTCAAGGCAGATACGAAATTTTATATAACTTAAATCAAGATTGGGTAAAGATAGACGAGTTTGAAGGGAAGCATGAACCTTCAGAAGATTATTACTCTATTCCTATACGAGTGTTGCCAGGAGACAATAAATTTAAAATTATTTTTGTTGAAGGTGATGGTACAAGAATAGAGAGCGATGAGGTTATCTATAATTTTCAACACCAAGCAGTACGATTTTATCCTATTAAAGTGAGTGATAATATTAACTTCTCACCAAGTATAATTGTCAACTACAAAATACTAAACCTAAAGGGAGAGCTCATAAAAAAAGGTAAAGCAAAAGCTATAGATTGCTCAGATATCCCAGTTAAACAGTATTATATCATTTATTTCAATAATCAAAAAGGTACTTTTTATAAAAAGAAATAGAGATTTTATTTACTTTTCTCTACCCCTTAATGAGGATAAAAAACATAGGGTGTAAAAAAAGTAAAAATTCCCTTTATAAACTGTTTGCAATAGAAAAAAAAATATATACCTTTGCATCACCAAAAAGGAGAGGTGCCAGAGTGGTAATGGAGCAGATTGCTAATCTGTCGACGGGTAACTGTCGCCAGGGTTCGAATCCCTGTCTCTCCACTGTTTTTGGCGGGGTGTAGCACAGTCCGGTAGTGTACCTGGTTTGGGACCAGGGGGTCGTAGGTTCGAATCCTGCCGCCCCGACTGTAATACTGATTTTATATCAGTAATGGTCCGCTAGCTCAACTGGATAGAGCAACTCCCTTCTAAGGAGTAGGTTTCAGGTTCGAGTCCTGAGCGGATCACAATTAAACTCTCTAGCAATAGAGGGTTTAATTATTATAATGAGATTAATATTCGGGGTGTAGCACAGTCCGGTAGTGTACCTGGTTTGGGACCAGGGGGTCGTAGGTTCGAATCCTGCCGCCCCGACTTATTAAACTCTATTTTTTTTCTTTAACTACATATATGGGTATGAAACCTTCAGATAAGAAAATTGTAATTACTTGGTTAATGACTGGGTTTTTTCTTGTCTTTCTGATGGTTGTTATCGGTGGGATTACTCGATTGACGCATTCTGGATTATCTATGGTAGAGTGGAAGCCTGTAGTAGGTGTTGTGCCACCTCTTAACGAAGTGCAATGGTTGATAGAATTCGAAAAATATAAAACAAGTCCTGAATTTATTAGAACGAACAATCATTTTACCCTAAGCGAATATAAATCTATCTACTGGTGGGAATACATTCACCGTCTTTTAGGTCGTATTTTAGGAATAGTATTCATTATCCCCTTTATCATCTTTTTAATAAAAAAAATAATTCCTAAAAAGATAATACCCAAAATAGCTATTGTTTTTGTTTTAGGAGGTCTACAAGGTTTTTTGGGATGGTACATGGTAAGCTCTGGTTTAGTTAAAATCCCTGCTGTGAGCCATTATAGATTAGCGGCACATTTATCTTTAGCTTTATTATTAATGATGTATATCTTATGGCTTGTTTTAAGTATCTATTATGTAGATTCTAGCAAAAGAAACAAAAGTAATAAATACCTTAAGTACATTGTATTAACCTCATTTGCTATCGTGGTGACACAGATAGTGTACGGTGCTTACACAGCAGGATTAAAGGCAGGATTTATGTACAATACATATCCTAAAATGGGGGATAGTTGGTTGCCTAATATTATCAGTCAAAAAATAGATGAAATAGGACTTTTAAGCTTATTAGAATACCCCGTTACCGTTCAATTTATCCACCGTTGGCTAGGTACGTTTTTGTTCATGTTTATCTCAGGATTATTCTTTTTTAGAAATAAGTTTAGCCTCTCTCAAAACCAATTATTAGGATTAAAAGCAGTTGTTTTATCTGTTTTTGGGCAATTTTTATTAGGTGTGTTTACCTTAGTGTTATTTGTGCCAACATCTATTGCAGTACTACACCAAGCAGGTGCTGTGGTGGTATTGTCTTGCTTTATATTCTTTGTTTATCACTTGTATTACAACGATTCTTATTAAGAATCCTTAATATATTAAACCAAGGAAATAGAACTAGGAGTAATGAGTATTTTTCGCTCTCTGTACAATAACCCTGTTGCTCTCTTAAATGCTTTTTTACTAATCCCAAACATAGTATAAATATCATCTGGACTGCTTTTATCAGAAATTCCTAAAGTACCCCCCTCATCTTTTAACCTTTTGTATATAAGCGTAGCATTGTCGTCATTAAAATTTTCATAACCAATAGCTTGCAGAGAAATATCTATTTTATTATCCTCTCTAATGTTTTTGATATATCCTGTAAGCTTATCTCCAATATTAACTTGCTTAAAAATTTCATTTTCAAAAATTAAACCCTGATGAAAATTATTAATAATAACAGAGTAACCAAGATCAGTTTTCCTAAAAACCGTCACCTCTACTTTATCACCTGTCTCAACCTCTAGTTCCTCATTTTCTAGAAAATCTTCAATTTTATTACTACCATACAGTCGATCACTTTGCTCATCAAGATCCAAAAAAATTACATACCAACGCCCTTCTTCCATATTCATTCGTTGCTCTCTAAAAGGTACTAAAAGATCTTTTTCAAGCCCCCAGTCCATAAAAGCCCCTACTTCAGAAACCTCTTTTACCTGTAATAATGCAAATTCATGCAAAACCAAAGGCGGGCGAATATTTGTAGCCACCTTTCTATCTGCATAGTCGAGGTAAACAAAAACCTCAAGATCATCATCAAGCTCATAGTTCTCAGGGCAGTATTTATTAGGCAAAAGTACATCTTCTCTATCTTCATCACCCAAGTACAAACCCACAGAAGTTGTTCTCAAAATCCTCAGTGTATTATATTTACCTATCTCTATCATATCCGTTTATCAATTGCAGACCAAAGGTACAATTTTATTATCATTATAAGTTTTAATAAAATCTAAATTATTTGGGGCACTCCGTTAGCTGATGGACGGAGTCTATCCCAATCTTCCCGATAAAAAAAATCGGGAAGGATTTCTACTGCTATCCCTATGCCATTTAGTTATGAGGTTAATTATTCTTACTAGATATTAATGTTCGACAAAGAATAAAACTGTGTAATCTTATTTTTTAGTTAGTATTTACTAACTTTTTATTTACCTTTGAAAAAGAAGAAACTAACTAAAAAAAAAAATCGTGAATAAATACAGTACGTGGAAAATTCTATTAATTGCTTTTTTCTTGCCATTAGCAACCTTTGCACAGCGTACAGAAACGGCACTTGATTTTTCGCCAAAAACAAACCGTTTGGTTTTGGAGGTGGAAAATGACCTTTTATTTAATACTGATAGTTATTATACAGCAGGAATAGGATTAGCATATATCAATAAAAAATTAAAAAGAACTCCGATACAGCGAGTTTTTAAAGTCAAAGAGGAACAAGTGTTAATTTATACCAGTTTAACTATAATATTAGTCTAATTTAGATTGAATTGTTTTTTGCAAAATCGAGGAAAAATGATTTAAAATAACTGGTTAAGGTAAATTATTTTAACGAAGAGAGTGTAAAAACAAACAGGATAAATGACTTATCTTATAGTTAAAATGGTATTATACTGGTTTGGGGTTTAGGCAACAGATTTTTAGCCCTACTGCAATAGTAGAACCTGATAGATTAGAAAAAGATCAGCCTTATTCGGCGTATCTTTTGGCAACAAATTATTCCGTCATTATTTATTCTGAAAGAAAAATAAAATTATCAAACGAAATAGGTTTAGGAGTAATGGGACCAATAGCATTAGGTGAAGAGGTTCAATCATTTGTACACCAAATAGTTAATTCACCTCGTCCTTTAGGTTGGGATAATCAGTTGAAAAACACTTTTTTGATTGATTATCAATTTCGTATAGAAAAAGGATTTGGTAAAGATTGGTTAGCTAATCATTTTGTGCCATTTGTAGGGGTACGTATAGGTACATTGACAGATAGGATACAAATAGGAGCGATGCTGAAAGTAGGAAATAAAGTTAAATATTTGAAAATAGGAAATAACTTGGGGGAAATGAACAAGAAGTTTATCTGGGAATGGGTATTTGGTGCCAATCTACAAGGTGTTTTTTATGATGCTCCTCTTGAGGGGGGATTGTTTTCTAATGATGTTAACGCCTTGGATAAGTCTGAAATTATGTCAAGACAATACCAGTTTAGGACAGGAGTAAATTTATATTACCGAAATTTAACTATTCGCTATATGCTTAACTTTAACTCTTCTCATTTCGATACAGCTGAATACCATCGTTTTGGAGGTGTAAATATCGGATATTCATTTTAATTCGTAAAAAACTAAAATAAAACCCCGTAACCTTTTGAATTAAGTTAGCGTTTACTAACATAGCGGTATGAAAGAATAATGTTTAAGTAAAACAACAAAACAAAAGTTAGTTAGTATTAACTATTTAATAAAAGAAGTTATGAAAGGAAAAAATAATATAGCAATTGGATTTTTGACCATGGGGCTGTTTATGGTTTATGGTTTTGTGTTGATTTATTTGCGAGATTTTGCACCAGACAAAGAAGCTTGGGTAAACTCTTACAGTATTGGTAAACATTTTGAAAGTAGATTGGCTCATGTACATGGTAATTTATTTGCATTTTTGAATATAATGATAGGTTATTTATTACTTCATTTCCAAGACAAATTGTCTAATGTAAAAGCAATTTCTTGGTTGGCATTAGCTGGTTTGTTGATGCCGTTGGGGATTTTGGCAGAAATTTATTTTGGTGCACCACCTGTTTTGGTCTTGTTGGGGGCGTTGTCTATTATCACATCAGTAATATGGTTGGGAATAGCATTTTTTAATATGAAAAACATAAACTCATCATCATGAAAAAGATTTTAACTTACATTTTATTAACCGTATTGGTTGCTTTTGCTCTATTGACCTTATTTTTGAGTACATCTGTTATTTTTGATTTATTCGGAATGAGAGCCAAAGAGGGCAATTACGTTTTGTTTGTAGTATGGGCAAACTGGATAAGTAGTATCCTTTATTTATTGGGGGCATTCAGGTTGTTAAAACTAAAAAGTTGTGCTTACAAACCATTAGCAGTGTCTTTTGGTGTATTAGTAATTGCCTTGATTGGTTTGTTTGTACATATCAACAACGGAGGAATTTATGAAATACGAACAGTGGGGGCTATGTTTTTTAGAACATCTTTAACAGCATTATTCACTTTATTTACTTATTTAAGAGTTACAAAATGGAAAGATTAACCAAAGTAATAATTAGTATAACGGTATTGATGGCACTATTGTCATTTGTACCATCAAAAGAAAATGGGACATATTCACTAACAGTAAAAGTGGCTAACCTGAAAAACTCTACAGGAGTTGTACAATTTAGTTTGTACAACAAAGACGGAACAATTCCTGATCAATACTTCAAAAAATATTACAAGCAAATGAAGATGACGATATCACAGAATAGTGCTACGGTTACTTTCAAAAATATTCCTAAAGGAGTTTATGCAGTAAATATTCATCATGACGAAGATAAAGATGGTGTGATTGATAAAGGTTGGTTTTTGCCAATAGAAGGCATCGGATTTTCAAATTTGAAATCAATAAACCCGATGAACCGTCCAAGTTTCAAGAAAGCAAAATTTGAATTAAACACAAACAAAACAATAAACGTGAAAATCATTTATTTGTAAAATCATGAAAAGAATAACAGATATAGTACTCAAAAATAGCAAGCTTGTTTTATTATTTATTGTAATAGGAACACTTGCCAGTTTTTATAGTATCAAAAATAATTTTGCTTTAGAGACTAATTTGGACACGTATATGCCCAAAGAACATCCAGCATTTATTTACAGTGACAAGGCAGAAGAAATGTTTGATATTCGAGATGCAATAATGATTGCTATCGAAAATAAAGAAGGGATTTATAACCAACAAACCTTTCAAAAAATCAAAGATTTGACAAAGGAAATTCAAAAGTTGGAAGTTGTAGAAGATAAAGATGATGTTCTCTCTCTTTACACAGCTGATAATATCAAAGGTTCAGAAGAAGGTCTTGATATTGAAGAGTTTTACAAACGTGTACCAAAAACTAAAAAGAAATTTGACGCAATAAAAGATGCGGTTGTAACCAACGAAATGGTACATAAAAGAATAGTATCAGAAGATGGAAATTCGACATTGATTTTCACCAAAATTAAAGACAATAGTTTTACCGAAGATTTGTATAAACAAATTGTCGAAATAGCACATAAATATGAAGGAAATGGAGATGTGGTTTATGTTGCGGGGCAACCTATTGTAGAAGGTACAATGGCCATCTTAATGCCTAAAGACATGAAAAAAATGTTCCCAATTGTCCTGTTACTGATTGTAATTGTGCTGTTTATTGTACTAAGAAGTGTAAAAGCAACAATCATTTCGATGATGGTTGTTATCTTTTCGTCTATTTGGACATTTGGTTTGATGCTGGGTGTTGGAGTGCCTGTTTATGCCCCAAGTTCATTAATCCCTGTAATGCTGATTGCTATTGGTGTCGCTGATGCTATCCATATGTTTAGTCATCTACAATTACAAATACAAAAACACAGCAATTGGACAAAAGAAGAGCTTATCAAAAACATGAATTCAGAAATGTTTATGCCTGTAATGATGACTTCGGTAACAACGGCTGTTGGTTTTATGTCTTTATTGACCTCAGATATTTATCCAATTAAATATTTTGCTGCCTTTACTGCGTTTGGAGTAATGATTGCGATGTTCTTTTCTTTGGTTTTAATTCCTGCAGCAATTAACGTAGTAGGTTTACCAAAAGCACCTAAAAAAATAGAGAAAGGAGAAGAAGATTTCTTTGCCAAACACGCCAAAGGGTTTGCTAACGCAATGGTAAAATATAAAGCTGTAGTCATTGGTGTAACCGTTTTAGTGTTGTTGTTTTTTGGAGTTGGAATGTCAAAGGTTTGGATTAATTCAAGTTTTTTAGCTCGTTTTCCTGATGAAGACCCATTAGTCAAAACAGATGCATTTGTGAATGCCAATTTTATGGGAACAACTACCGTAAATGTGATTTTAGAAGCAAAGGATAAAGATAAATTTAAAAACCCTGATGTTTTAAAATTGATGGATAAAGTGGCTATCGAAGTCGATAAAGACAATGAAGTTGTTGGCGGAGGTTTGTCAGTAGTTGATTTTATCAAGCGAATGAACAAAGTTCTCAACGAAGATCAACAAAAATTCTTTACCGTTCCTGATAACCAAGATTTGATAGCACAATATTTTCTTTTATATGAAATGAGTGGTGGTTCAGATAGACTTTGGTTAGTGATGATTTTAAAACGGCAAATTTGCAGTTTCAATTAAAGGGAGATAACTCAGAAGGTTTAAACGCAACAATTGCATCTATTGAGAAATACAAAGACGATTTTCAGAAAATGGGAGTAGATTTGAATTTTGCAGGAAGTGGTTATAAGGTGTTGGTGTTTAATGATTTGATATTGATTGGTCAAATCAAAAGTTTGGCTTATTCTTTCCTTATAGTCATTGTATTACTTTCTTTGATGTTCAAGAGTTTCAAAATTGGATTAATTGGTACAATTCCAGTATTTATCACCACTATTATTTCATTCGGTGTATTGGGATGGTTAAATATTCCTTTAGAAACAACAACAGCATTGATTTCAAGTATAGCCATCGGTATTGGTATTGATTATGCGGTACATTTTATTGACAGGTACAAAATAAATGCACAACGAACAGAAAATAAAGATAAAACTATTGAAGAGACAATGGCACATTCTGGACGAGCAATTTCGTTCAATGCAGTGGTGGTAATCCTTGGTTTTTTAGTACTCACCTTTTCAGCATTTAAACCAAATATAGCATTAGGAGCAATTGTCTCTCTCAATATGTTAACTAGTTTTATCGGAACAGTAACTGTCATGTTTTTGATATTGGTAGTTGGAAATCTTTATTTTAACAAGAAAAAAAATGATTGACAAGTCAAAAAAAATCTTGTAAAAAAGTAAAATAAAAGTTGAATTTTAAAACAGTACAATTATGAAAAAGTTAAAAATAATTATCGGATTATTTGTTTTAGCGATGAGTACAAATGTAGCAATCGCACAAACAGCAAAACAAATTGCTTACAAAGTGTATGAGCATAAATCGCCAAAAAATGGAGAGAGTGATATGACCATGACCTTGATTAATAAAAAAGGAAATAAACGAGTAAGAAACCTACATCAATATTTTATTGACTTAGGGGAAGTCGAGAAAAAAATAATGTTTTTCACAGCACCTGCAGATGTGAAAAATACTTCGTTTATGAATTATTCATACGATGAAGCAGATAGAAATGATGATCAATGGTTGTATTTACCGGCTTTAAAAAAGGTAAAAAGAATATCAAGTTCAAGTAAAGACAACGATTTTATGGGATCAGATTTTACATATGAAGATATGGAAAAAAGAAGTCCCGAAAGAGACGAACATAAATTGATAAAAAATGAGACTTATAACGGTGAAGCTGTTTGGGTAGTAGAAGCAACGCCAAAAGAGGAAGAGCAATACAGCAAACGTAAAGTTTGGGTTTCAAAATCAAAAGAATTGCCTTTGAAAGTAGAGTTTTATGATGAAGATGGTGAATTGTTGAAAATTTTGACAGTAACAGAAGTAAAACAAATCAAAGGGTATTGGATTATTATCAAGCAAGTGATGAAAAATGTGCAAAAAAATCATCAAACAGTAATTAGTCTAGCAAATGTAAAAGTAGAAAATGGCATTACAGATAGTAAATTTTCTCAAAGAGAAATGGAAAGAGGTTTATAAAAGATAGTTTAGTTGGTGTTGTAAATCCTCTTTTGGCATTTGCTGAAAGGGGATTTTATACAGGGATTTTTCTTTTCACTTTTGAAAAATAAATAAAATGAAATTATTCAATAAAATAAAAATTGGTGTAACAGCTTTGTTGTTATCAGCAATTAGTTTGAAAGCACAAGAAACGACGAATAAAAAGCCGTTGCTCGAAATAAATGGTTTTGCTCGAAATTATACAGGTGTATTGTTTCAAAATGGTGATTTGAGTATACTTCAAAACACCTTAGATTTGACATTAAAACACAGAAGAAAAAATATCTCTTTTCTTGCCAATCCCTTTTATTACCATTATTCATCTCAAGATGATTATTTTGATTTTAGGGAATTATATATGGATGTTTACTCTAAAAAAGTGGATTTGAGAATAGGGAAACAACAAATAGTATGGGGGCAAGCTGATGGCGTTTTCATTACCGATATTGTTTCACCACTCAATTTGACTGATTTTTTGCTTTGGGATTTCAACGAAATAAGACAAGGGGTAACAGCTGTGAAAATGAAATATTACCCTAATGAGGATCATAACGTAGAAGTAGTTTTAATGCCTAGTTTTACACCTGCTATTTTACCCAAAACAGGCTCTATATGGAGAAATCAATCTGATTTTCCTGTGCCACCTACTTTTGATTCTACGAAAGTAAAAGTACCTTTAAATGTAGAAAATAGTGAACTTTTTGTACGTTACTCTATAAGTAAATCAGCGGTAGATTTACAGTTTATTGGTGGCTATACTTGGGATGATGTTGCCAGTTTGCATGTGAAAAAACAATTTTCACCAGGTGTAGGGCTTACGGGAATAACAATCACGCCAGAACATCATCGTTTGTGGATTGGTGGTGCAAATATTAGTACCTCTCTTGGTAATTACGTTGTCCGAGGAGAAGGAGCTTATTACAACGGTAAATATTTCCAAACTAAAGACCCAAAAGATACAGATGCTTTGGTTAAAAAAGATTACCTAAATTACGTAGTTGGATTGGATAGAACATTGGGAAACTGGAAATTAAGTGGGCAATTTATTCAAAAAGCAATCCTTAACCATGAAGTAACGATGAGTGATGAACAATTAGATAATTTAATGACTATTATGGTAAACCGCACGTTGATGCGTGAAAAATTAAGACTAGAATTGTTTAGTTATATTGGGCTTAATAATGAAGATGCTTTACTGAGATTGAGGGGGTATTATTTTCCTATGGATGGTTTATCTGTAGAATTAGGAACAAATTTATTTCTTGGAGATAAAGGACAGTTTGGTCAATACCATGATAATAGTATGATTTATACACGAATTAAGTATAGTTTTTAACCCGTTGAAGTATGAAAATCATCTTGTTAATATAAGGGCTTTTCGTTATTTTTGTAAAATATTAGCTTAATTATTTTTTAGTTAAGTTAGTATTCACTAACTTAACATTATGGAACTGTCTAAAAGACAAATAGAGATTGTAGAAGCGGCTACTAAACTGATTGGAGAAAAGGGAATTCAAAACTTAACAACCAAACATTTAGCGGCAGAGATGGATTTTTCAGAACCAGCTCTTTACCGTCATTTCAAAGGAAAAACAGAGATACTCAAGTCAGTATTAGTTTTTTTTAAAGAAAGATTAGGAAGGGGATTGTCTGATATTATTTCTTCTGAACTTACAGGTTTGGAGCAAATAAAAGCGATGATAGACTTTCAATTTAATCACTTTTCTAAAAACCCAGCAGTGATTATGGTGATTTTTGCTGAAACAAGCTTTCAGTATGATAGCGTATTATCAAAAGCTGTAGCAATGATAATGAAGCAAAAAGCAAAAACAGTGGCTAAAATTGTAGAAAAAGGTCAGCAACAAGGAGTAATTAGAAATGATATTTCAGCAGAGCAATTGACAACAACGATTATGGGAAGTATGCGTATTACCATTCTAAGGTGGAGATTGTCTAATTTCGAATTTGATTTGATAGAAGAAGGGGAAAAACTTTGGCACACGATAGAATTATTAATTAAAAAAGAAAAATAAAGAGTTATGAGAAATTTAACATTAATAGTGGTTGCACTTTTGACTTTATTCACGAGTTGTAAGCACAAAGAAGATATTGTTGTTGCTGAATTAACAGAACAAGAAAAAGCAGATTTAATTTATTTGAGAGAAGAAGAAAAATTAGCAAGAGATGTTTATTTGTATGCTTATGATAAATATGCAGAAGATATATTTGTGAATATTTCTAAATCTGAACAAAAACATATGGACAAAGTTTTAGATTTATTGAATACTTATAGTCTTCCAGACCCTGCTTCGGCAGATAGAGGGGTATTTACAAATACTATGTTACAACAGTTGTATAATGATTTGACGGCAGAAGTGGACAAATCATTAATAGATGCGTTGAAAGTAGGTGCTACAATTGAGGATTTGGATATTTACGACATTGAAAAAAACGAAGGTCGTACCTCAATTTCAGATTTAGAGAATTTATACGAAAAACTAAAATGTGGTTCGAAAAACCATATTCAGAGTTTTAATACACAAATTGTAGCCAATTCAGCAACATATATACCTCAATATATTACACAAGAATATTTGAATTCAATTTTGGCAGGAGGTAGTCAAAAATGTGGAAAATAAAACATACGCCATGTTGTTTTTACATAAATAACATGTTAAAAAAAGAAAAATCATGAAAACAGATAATATACTCAGCATCCTTCCTTTTGAAGGAATTAAAACCAACAAATTAGTCAGTAACGATACAGGGAATGTTATATTGATTGCTATCGAAAAGGGAAAAGAATTAACAGCACACAAATCAAATACAGATGCTAGTATTCTTGTTTTGGAAGGTGAAATTATCTTCAAAATAAATGGAGAAAATCATTTGCTTAATGTACATGATATGTATGCTTTTAAGGCAGAAGAAATTCATGCCGTGGAGGCGATAACAAATGCCAAATTAATTTTGATTAAATAAAAAAGTAAAAAATATTTTGGGTCTAATGTTAGTTAATATTAACTACTACAACAATGAAAAATAAAATAACTGTACTCTTTCTCGCTCTTTCGTTGGGAGCTTTTGCTCAAACGGAAATTTCATTAGAAAAATGTTACGAATTGGTCAATACCAATTATCCGTTGGCGAAACAAGGCGATTTACTTAGTCAAAAAAACGACTTAGAAACAGCTGTCATTGAGAAATCAAAGTTGCCTGTGTTTGATCTTTCTGCACAAGCGACCTACCAATCAGATGTAACACATGTGCCTTTGGAATTGCCTAATATGTCTATTCCAAGCCCCAACAAAGACCAGTACAGAGCCAATTTGACGGTCAATCAGTTGATTTATGGAGGAGGAGTGATTGATTTGTCTTTAGATGCAAAAAGACATGAACTTAAAACACAACAAAAAGAATTGGAAGTTTCTTTGTTTCAATTAAAGAAAAAAATCAACCAATTGTATTTTTCAGTTTTGTTATTACAAGAAAAAGAAGGTTTGCTGTTGGCTAATAAAGAAAAACTACAAGCCCGATTAAAAGAAGTGAAAGCAGGTATCAAATACGGCGTTTTATTAGCATCTTCAGATGATGTGTTGGAGGCAGAAATGCTGAAAATAGATCAAAATATAAGTAGCTTAAATTTGAATAAAGCAAGTTTGATTTCTTCATTATCTCAGTTGGTGGGCGAACAAATTTCTACAACCGACAATTTTAAAAACCCTGAATTGGCAACAGATACCTCAACAACTTTGAACCGACCAGAGTTAGAATTGTTTCAATTAAAAAAACAACAAATTGATTTGACACACAAAGTGATGGAAAAGAAAAATATGCCGAAACTTTTTGGTTTTGGAATGGGAGGTTATGGCAATCCAGGTTTGAATATGTTAGATAACACATTTCAACCGTACTATATGGTAGGTTTAAAATTAAAATGGAATGTTTTTGATTGGAACAAATCCAAAACACAACGTCAAGCTTTGTTGCTAAATAAAGAAATTATTGCCAACCAAGAAGAGGTGTTTAAGTTCAATACCAATATTGAATTGACCCAACAACAAGCAGAAATTGATAAAATAGGAGCTCTTATTTCGTCAGATAAAACAATTATTGAACTAAGAAAAAAGATAGTGAAATCAGCAAATTCACAATTGAAAAACGGAGTTATTACATCATCATCGTACATCACCGAATTGACCAATTTATTTGAAGCGGAAAACAATTTGAATACCCATCAAATACAATTGTTATTGGCAAAAGCAAATTATAAAATCACTCAAGGAAACTAATACAGACATGAAAATCAATAAAATAATTATCGGATTAGCAGTTTTTTCATTTGCATTTAGCTCATGCAAAAAAGACGATACCAAAGCAGATGGCTACGGAAATTTTGAGGCAACTGAAACCACCGTATCTGCCGAAAGTAATGGGAAATTACTATTGTTTAGGGTCGAAGATGGACAAATGCTTAAAAAAGGAGAGTTGATAGGTGTTGTAGATACTACCCAATTAAGCCTTAAAAAAGAGCAATTACAGGCTACCAAAAATGTAATTAAAGCCAAATCAAAAGGTGTATTATCTCAAATTAGTGTCTTAAAAGCACAGTTGAAAACGGCTTATACTAACAGAACAAGAATTAAAAATTTACTAAAAGAAGGAGCATCTACTCAGCAACGTTTGGACAATGTAAACGGTCAGATAGATGTACTTACTCAAAAAATAAGTAGCGTAAAAACACAAAATGCAACGGTACTTAATGAGTTGAAAAGTATTGCTTCTCAAGTGAAACAATTGGACGACCAAATCAAAAAAAGTAGCATCAAAAACCCTGTTGATGGAACTGTTTTGGTGAAATATGCGGAGCCTTTTGAAATTGTAAATTTTGGTAAACCTTTGTATAAAATCGCTGACTTGAGCACGATGGAATTACGTGTTTATGTAAGTGAAAAACAATTGACAAGTATCAAAATTGGACAAAAAGTAAATGTGAAAGTTGATGCAGTAGAGGGAATGAATACGCATCAAGGAACAATTACTTGGATAGCCTCTTCGGCAGAGTTCACACCAAAAATTATTCAAACAAAAGAAGAACGTGTAAACTTGGTTTATGCTGTGAAAATAGAAGTGAAAAATGAGGGTAGCTTGAAAATAGGTATGCCAGCAGAAATGTGGATTAACTTAGGGAAACCAGCAACAAAAAAATAAAAACATGAAAAAAATAGCAATAATAATATCCGTATTAATGGTAGGTTTGGTGAGCTGTGAACAAGAAAACAACAGCCACGAAGCACACGAACAAAACGAACACACTGAAACGCATCATGAAAAAAAAGACGTGCTAAACAATGATTGGATAAGTAAAATAGAATTAGATAATGGTTCGAAATGGCAAGCCAATCCTGAAACCACAACGGGAGTTGTCGCCATGCAAACATTAATTAATCAACGAACAGAAAAAACACCCGAAGACTATAAAAAACTAGCTCAAAGCTTGGTAAATGAGCAAAATAAACTAATTGATGCTTGTAGTATGAAAGGGGCTTCTCACGACAATTTACATCATTTCTTACATCCTTTGATTGAGAAAATAGCCTACCTGAAAAAAGTAAATAGCATAGAAGAAGGATTGAAAACAACAAAAAGCATCAAAGAAAATTTAGATGCTTATCACACTTATTTCAAATAAAACGTGGGAATATCTGTCAATCATATCAGCAAATCTTTTGGTGAAGTACAAGCATTAAAAGACGTTTCTTTTCAAGTAAAAGAAGGTGAGTTATTTGGTCTTATCGGACCCGATGGAGCGGGAAAAACTACGCTTTTTAGAATATTAACTACACTTTTGTTTGCCAACGAAGGAGAAGCAACTGTGGCTCAATATGATGTTGTAGAGCAATACAAGGACATCAGAAATCATGTCGGTTATATGCCAGGGAAATTTTCCCTATACCAAGATTTGACGGTCGAAGAAAATTTGAATTTCTTCGCCACTATTTTTGGTACAACCATAGAAGCAAACTATGATTTGATAAAAGATATTTATGTACAAATAGAACCTTTCAAAAAGCGTAGAGCAGGAGATTTGTCGGGTGGAATGAAGCAAAAATTAGCATTGAGTTGTGCCTTAATTCACAAACCCAAGGTGTTGTTTTTAGACGAACCAACCACAGGAGTAGATCCTGTTTCTCGTCAAGAATTTTGGGTGATGCTCAAGCGATTACAGAAAAAAGGCATTACTATATTAGTATCTACGCCCTATATGGACGAAGCTGCTTTGTGTGACCGAATAGCTTTGATACAAGACGGCGAAATCTTACAGATTGATAGCCCACAAGAAATCGTCAAACATTTCCCAAAAAAGCTTTACGATGTCAGTGCCGATAGTATGTACAATTTGATTGAAAGTCTAAAAAATTATGAGTACCAATACAGTGCTTTTCCTTTTGGTGAGTTTGTGCATTATGCCGACAAACGAAAAGGTTTTAAACCTGATGAATTGAAAAAATATTTAGAAGGCAAAGGATTAAAAAATGTAGCTGTAGAAATCACACAACCTACAATTGAAGATGTTTTTATGGAATTAGCAAGGTAATGGAACAAGAAAACGTCATAGAAGTAAAAGAATTGACCAAACAATTTGGTGATTTTAAGGCAGTAAATGCCATTACATTTGAAGTCAAAAAAGGAGAAATATTTGGCTTTTTGGGAGCAAATGGAGCGGGGAAAACCACGGCAATGAAAATGCTAATCGGGATTTCAAACCCCACATCTGGCGAGGCAAATGTGGCAGGATTTGACGTGTTTACCCATGCCGAAGACATCAAAAAAAACATTGGTTATATGAGCCAAAAATTTGCTCTTTACGATGACCTAACAGTAAAAGAAAACATCACTTTTTTTGGAGGTATTTACGGACTTTCTCGTGCTCAAATAAAAGAAAAAACAAGACAAATGATAGAAAACCTAAAACTGCAAGAAGTAGCCAATCAGTTGGTTGGGTCATTGCCTTTGGGTTGGAAACAAAAAATATCATTCTCAGTATCAATGCTTCATGAACCAAAAATTATCTTTTTGGACGAGCCAACAGGAGGGGTTGATCCGATAACAAGAAGACAATTTTGGGAAATGATTTATGAAACGGCAGACAAAGGAACAACCATATTTGTAACCACGCACTACATGGACGAAGCCGAATATTGCGACCGTGTTTCGATTATGGTAAATGGCGTAATTGAAGCCTTGGACACACCAAAAAAACTCAAAGAGCAATTTGAAGTGGACAGTATGAACGATGTATTTTTAAAATTAGCAAGAGGATGAAACGTTTTATAGGATTTATAAAAAAAGAATTTTACCATATATTCAGAGATACACGTTCGCTGTTTATCTTATTTGGTATGCCCATCGCTCAGATTATGCTTTTTGGATTTGCCATTACCAACGAAATAAATAACGTTGATATTGCCATTTTTGACAAATCAAAAGACGCTACAACTACCGAGATTATCAATAAAATTTCAGCATCAAAATATTTTAGTAACAAGCAAACCATCACCAACGAAGCAGAAATAGAAAGCGTGTTCAAAAAAGGAAAAATCAAAGCAGTATTAGTTTTTGAAAAGAATTTTAGCAAACATTTAGTCAAAGAAAAAAAGGCAACCGTCCAGATTATAACAGATGCCACCGACCCAAATACAGCCAACACAATAGCTAATTTTACAACAGCAATTTTGCAAAAATACCAACAAGAATTGAACAAAAATGTAACTATTCCTTACCAAATAATTCCTAAAACAAGAATGGTTTACAACCCCGAACTCAAAAGTGTGTTTATGTTTGTTCCAGGAGTAATGACCGTGATTTTGATGCTCGTTTCGGCAATGATGACCTCAATATCTATCACCAAAGAAAAAGAATTAGGAACAATGGAAATACTTTTGGTATCGCCCATAAAACCATTTCAAGTGATTATAGGCAAGGTGTTTCCGTATATTTTCCTTTCCGTAATCAATGCCTTAGTTATTGTATTACTCGGAGTTTTTGTTTTCAAAATGCCTATTTCAGGGAGCGTGTTTCTACTCGCTTTTGAAAGCGTTTTATTTATTGTCAATGCTCTTTCTTTAGGAATTTTGATTTCGACCGTATCCCAAACCCAGCAAACAGCCATGATGATTTCGCTGATGGGATTGATGTTGCCCGTTATTTTACTTTCAGGATTTATTTTCCCAATTGCCAGTATGCCTTTGCCTTTACAAGTGATTAGTAATGTGATACCTGCCAAATGGTTTATCATCATCGTCAAAGGAATAATGCTCAAAGGTGTAGGTTTAGCCTTATTATGGAAAGAAACTTTAGTTTTAGTAGGAATGACCGTGTTTTTCATTGCTGTGAGTATCAAAAAATATAAAATAAGATTAGAATGAAAACGATTATATACATCATTCAAAAAGAATTTAAGCAGATATTTAGAAACAAGGCAATGTTGCCTATTATCTTTGTATTGCCTATTATTCAGCTTGTTATACTCTCTAACGCAGCCACATTTGAAGTCAAAGACATCAAGTTTTCTTATATCGACAACGACCGAACATCATTTTCGAGACAGTTGATAGAAAAATTTAGTGCTTCAGCTTATTTTAATGTAATCAAAAGTTTTTCGTCCGACAAACAAGCACAATCAGCCATGCTCAATGGCGATGTAGATGTCGTATTAGAAATACCTCATTCTTTTGAAAAGAATATTTTAAAAGAAAAAAAGACTGATTTAGCACTTCGTATCAATGCCATTGATGGAGCAGCAGCAGGAGTAGAAAGCGTATATATTAGCCAAGTATTGATGCAATTTAATCGCAACGCACAACTAAAACTCATTCGTCCTTCCGACCGAAAAAATATACCACAAAGCATCTTGGCGATACCCTCTTTTTGGTACAACAAAACCCTGAATTACAAGACTTTTATGGTGCCTGGTATATTGGTTTTATTGGTTACTATGATTACGCTTTTCTTGGCAGGAATGAACATCGTCCGAGAAAAAGAAATAGGAACATTGGAGCAAATCAACGTTACACCAATCAAGAAATACCAGTTTATTATCGGTAAATTATTTCCCTTTTGGATTATCGGCTTTGGCTTGTTGACCATCGGTTTGATTTTAGCAAAACTTATTTTTGACGTGCCGATGTTAGGCAGTTTGGCTGTGATTTATTTTTATACAAGCATCTACTTATTGGTTATTTTGGGCATGGGATTTTTCATTTCCAACTTCACCGACACACAGCAACAAGCCATGTTTATCGCTTGGTTTTTTGTCGTTATTTTCATTTTGATGAGTGGCTTATTTACCCCAATCGAGAGTATGCCAGAGTGGGCTCAAGTCGTTACCGAATTCAATCCTGTCAAGTATTTTGTACAAGTGATGCGTATGGTAATGCTCAAAGGGGCGGGCCTGACCGATATATTGCCACAATTAGTCAAAACCTTTATTTATGCTGTGGTTATGAATGGCTTAGCCGTAATCAGTTATAAAAAGACAAATTAGGGCGTGTCCTCTTTGTTGTATCCGTGAGCAGTTACCTTGTCTCAAAAGTACCATTAATCCGATAAATACCACATCAATCAAGAGCGAGGTCGGGCTTTTTCGTTCCCAATCTTTGCTTCGTTCCTCAGCAAAGGATTTCCACTTCAATCCCTCACGCAGAGCAGAGGTTGGTTAACTATACAGTTTACTAAGCTTAGGGTAACCTAAAAACATCTATATTGGCGTATATATTAGGTGAAAAATAATAGAATGAACTCAAATAAAAGAATTTCAAGAAGTGCGGGTGTGTTAATTATTTTAGGAATAATTTCAGGTATATTAAGTATCGTTCCATCTGTAGAAAGTGGAGATATTCTTAGAGAAGTATTTCCGAATAGAGCTCAGGTTTTAACTGGAGCAATCTTTCAGTTTTTATTAGTTCCAATTTATATTGGTTTTTCACTTTTACTCTATCAAGTTTTGAGTAAGTATAACAAAACACTATCACTTGGTTTTGTAGGGTTTAGAATTGCTGCAGGAGTGTTTCAGTTATTAGGGATTATATTATTACCTATTTTTATTCTTATAAGTGAAAAATATTTGGCTCACCCAACCTCTGAGGTGATTTTTTTTGAGACAATAAGTGAGGTGTTAATGCTCACCCGAGATTTAATAAATCATTTAGGGGTTATCTTAGCTACAGGTTTAGGTAATTTGATTTTATACTATATTTTATATAAGGGGAAATTCATTCCTGTATGGCTATCGTTTTGGGGAGTTATAGGCAATGTGTTTATTATTTTAGCAAGTTTTTTATTGTTATTTGAGTTAATTGAAGTTGTTTCGATAGAATATGGGGTAATTACGATACCTCTTGTTTTTCAAGAAATAGTATTGGCTATTTGGTTATTAGTAAAAGGGTTAAATTTAGAATTAACAGATGAAAAGTTTTAAAATCTAATTAAGCTTAAAAATTTAATGGGATAGTATTATCTATTTTTTCCATTATGTTATAAATACGGTTGCCCAGTATCTTTCTCTGTATGAGTTTGGATTGGGCTTCGTATTTTTGGTACTTAGTAGTATGTCCTTTATAATTAAAATCAAAACCTCTTGTATTGATTTGGTATAGGATAATAAATGAAAACACAACGAAAATACTCATATTAATAAGCTTATCGTTGATTGTTGTTTTGAATTTTTTTATAATATGAATTATGATATTGGTGATAATTATCATAGAAATAATAAGTACTATGTCATAATTATTCCACCACCAGATTTTACCCCAGCCACCAATATATATATCGTTAGGAAAAAACAACCGAACACCACCCCAAACACCACTTGGAGTAGGCAAGTCTTCTAATAGGTGGAGAAGAAAACCAAGTGAAAAGGCAATGATATGAATTTTGTAGTTTTTTATTTCAAGAAACAATTTAAAATCTCTTTGAAAAATAATTGACCAACCACTAGTGATTAATAAATATAAAAAAGGTAGTAGAAGAGCAGTAAATATAGAATGAAACCCTGCGTGGTGAGAGTACCAAAATTTCCCAAAATAAATTATTGAACCGCTATGAGCCAAATCGAAAAAACTACCAATAGTATTATCAAATTTAGACCATAAAGAAAAAGCATCAAGATCGGGCATGACACCTCCCAATCCTGCAATAAGTATTGTCTTGATTTTATTACGAAGTTTAGCACTTCCGTAGCTGGCAATTACTGTACCTACAGCCACACCAGACAAAGTATGAGAGATGATGTCCATTAAACAAATTTTAATTTATAACATTTATAATTTAAATTCATATTTTAATAATATTGAGTTTTTATAATAGAATAATGAGGGCTTTTGAAACCTGATATAGGATTGTATGATTTTTTGTGTTTATCCCATTGATGTTTTATGTCATCTATGTCAAAAGAGTGTTGTATATCTTGAACAAAAAATTGAATACTCTTCTTTGAATACCCTGAAAAGATAACTGAGATTTTCTTTTTATTAGGTAGGTTACATTGGTCTAAATAGTAGTGAATCCTACCAAAAGATTGTTTGAAAGAGCATAAACCTATGGATTCGTTAAATTTAATTACTTCTTTAGAACTTGTTGAGTCGTAATTAATGACTAAGTAGGTATAAAACTCATCAATGAAATTATTTTCAAAGATGTTATAATCCACAAAACGAATTGTACCAAATGAAAAAACGAATTGTACACATAAAATTAAAACAATTACAATTTTACTACTCGTAAATAAACAATAAACGGCTGTCTATTTTCGTGCGATTGCCCTCCTCCTTCTTGAGACACTTTTCCTTGCAAAACATGATCATGATCACCACTATCAGCGTTGATTTCTGTTGTATGGAATTGAACTCCATTATGCCCTGAATGACCCGTGCTGTGATCCTGAGCGCTAGTAATTGAGTCAGGGCGACCATCTGTCCACGAGTGACTATGAGGTCCTCCTCGAACAACATCTAAAGTTCCTTTTTTATGATAGTGAGTAGCGAGTTGCTGAACAGTCAAAGAAACTTCTTTTAGCCCGCCGATTTTAGAGCCATCTGGATTATTGTAATCACCTTGACCAGGATCATAACCAACAATCACCCTCCCTTTTGAATCGGCATCAATCTCCCATCCACGCCAAGAGTCACTTATTCCAACTCCTAATGCGTTAAAATGAGTTTGGACATTGCTCAACTTAACGTCTAATACAGTTCCTGAAGGGAAAATATTGGATTTTACCAAAACCTCTCTTCTCTCAAGATCAGACAATAATAACAATGCCCCATCATCATTAGTCTCACCTAATTTTAAATTACGAATGTGATGAACTTTACGAGAAGTTCCATCCTGATAAATAACGCTAAACTCTTCTTTGACATCTAATATTAAAGAAGGGTTAGACAAAAGAGTAGGTGTTGTTAACGCTTCAACCTCATAAATCTCACCTTCAAAATAAACAACCCCTTTTGTATGTGAAATATACTCATCGTTATTCCCTGAGTAGAACACCTGTAAGCCTTTCATTATACACTTATCAACCCCTAAAGGCAAATCTGATTGTACTTGAAACGCTGATAGTTGCTGGTAAGCAGCTTGCATAAATCTGAGATTGTCTAACATTAGCGGGAATCCGCCGTTAAAATCTATCGATAACTTTTTCATAATCTAAATAATTTTTAATACATAATTCTTACCTGCTTGACGATATATGTCTACCTGACTTCTAAGCAATAATTCGTTATACGACACATCAGTTGGTATATTAATGATGAAATGAACCTTCTTGATATATTCTAAATAATTAAGCAGGTACAAAGGCGTGTCCTCAGCCGTATTAGACAAGTATAAATCTTGTAATTGCTCAGGATTATTATAAACATAATTGTAATCTATATTTGACACATCATCAATATAAATCCTTCGTTTAATCGGGTCGTAAACATCGTTTAAATAATGATTTAAGTAAATGACTTGACCATTAAACAATAGACGATAATGGATATTGCTTCTTAACTTTAAAAAGTCCAAATTAATAGACTTAAGAGGTTTCAGGCAAGCCTTAAGAAAATAAAAAAACCGTTTTTTTCTCAGGAAAACAGGCGTTAATTTTACAGCAATATCGTTGAAATCAACATCAAACATCTGTGATGTAGTTAAGAGATGAAGACAGAGGAAACGCAGGATCTACTTTCATGTAGCCTGCATCAGAGGCATAATCTTTTGTAAACTCTTGATAGTCTAACCCCCCATATTTTGAAGCGGAAAACGTTATAACTGGATCTATCACGCCTTTTATAGCCTGAATCCGATCTGTTAATCTATTTATATTGAGCACACCATCAAATGGCAAGTCTTGAATATATGTATTAATAGAGTCTTTGACAGGGAAAACTCCAGGGTTCTCAATTGACTCTCCTGTTTGCTTGAGAACTAGAGGGTTATAATAAATGTCATAATTAATTCTCAACAAATCAGCCTCCCGATTTATCACCTCTACATTTGTTCCTGCCATTTTTACAAGGTTTATGTAAGAATAAAACGCAGTTACTTGAGAGTAACTAAGAGGTACAGGCTGATTATTATTGTCTAATTTAGCTACTTTAATTCGAACCTGCCCACCTCTGTCTATAACAGAGCAACGCTTTATTATCTTCTTTAAATCATCGATAATAGAATATTGATACTTCTCTTTAATCCACAGCAAAGAATCTCCAAACTGGAAGTTAAACGATATTTCTCTATACCAAATAATTGGGCCCGGAATAATTTCTTTAGACCTACTCTCTACCTCTAAAGCATACTTGTCAAATAATTTTTCATGAACCCAAATTGAGACAGAAATCACAAAGAAAATTAATCGCCAAACCGCCACCTTGCTACGAGAGGTTAGGTCTGACAACAACAACTGTGTATTATCTATGTTTGGCTGTAAAGCACTTAACGTAACGAGGGTCTCTTTCTCAGAAGCCATCTCATCATATATCTCCCCTATACTTCTAGCCATTTTCTCTTTTTTTATAAACCGAACCGCCGAAAATTCTCACAGCCCAAAAACTTATTTTATTGTCATAATTCCTTGATTCTAGTTGCCCTGCTAAGTTTAGCATTTGTTGATCAGCGAACAGTTTACTTATCTTGTAACCATATTTATTATACATATAGTCAGTAGCATAAAGCCAATCATGAAGCAAGTAAGCTAGAAAAGCATCACTAACTGATGGCATAAATGGTGTAAGCAATAATGGTGTCGAACGACCATCAAATTGGAATCCTTTATGTATCACAATCACATCACTACTCGTTAACACTATCTCTATATCTGACAATAATACATATCTTTTTTTTGTCCCTCTTTTAATACAAACAGGAACATTGTCTAAAAATTTCTCTTCCAATACTACTACTTTCATAAGATGTCTTCTATAATGTCTAAACTCTGCTCAAAATCATTTACAAATTCTTCATTTGTAAGTTCTATAATCACGTCATAATTAACGCCTGTCATATCAATTGTTGATGAAATTGATGGTAATATCCAAACATCTTTACCGTTTAATTTTCTAAAATACCCTCGTGAAGTTGTGCGAGAATCATATAGGTTTTGGTACGTAATCCCAACAGGGTAATTTGTTCCCTGTTGCTCATTTATAATAGCTACATTACTTTCTGTGAGATGAGCTGTCATGTCGAATATTATATAAATAGTTGTCTTTATCATTATTTCCAAACGTTTGCATCCCAGTAAGTTAATCCGCCTGCATTCGCAGTTTGACCTACACCATTTTTTCCGCCAATCTCACTTGTAACAGCAAAACCTGAACCCTCTTGAAGCTTCCAGACATCACCATCAATAAATATTTCATAATATTTAGCTGAGCTAAATGCAGTGCTTGGAGTTGACGTGTTATTCTCATTATATGCCCCTATTGTAAATTTTCTTGTAGAGTTTAGAGGTCTAATATTATGATTGCTTGTAGCTACTATCACATCGTCAACTAAAATATGTTCATTTACACCATCATATCTAGCTGACAGTCGTTTTTTCCCTGAATAGGTTGCTTTAAAACTACTTAATTTAAGAAAAGTGGTACCTTGAAGTAAAAACTGTAATTCATCCGTTGAAGGGTTATAACGGAGACCAAACCGATACTTTGGAGCACCGTTTGAAGATCCTCTTGAAATTAAATACTCTGTTATCGGATTAACTAAAGAATCTACATCTACCACTACACCAAACTCAAATAGAGTTTTACTAAGGTTATAATCTTCACTTTGAATCAAAACACAATCATGATTAACAGAGTTAAAATGTAAATAATTAATAGTAGTAGGAGGAGGAGGTAAAACAGTTTCTGAATCAAATGATGAAATTAAGTAAACTTGACCTGATTTCCCAAAACTATTGTTAGGCAATCTGAGAAGAGACTTCCTTCGTGCATTATTCGATGAGATATTGTGATAATCAATTATGTTCATCTCAACACCATTTGAAGAGATCATAAAAGGTGCTTGGTGAGCAATAAACTCACACCTTCCTCCAACTGTTAAAGAATCACTCACGACAACAACGACATAACTTGAAACATTTGAGTCATAAATAAAAGTAATATTATCAGAAGATTCAGATAAAATTGTATCTGAAGGCTGTGTCGTTACTTCAACAATTCTGTTAACATTTACGAAGCTCCCAACGATTGCCTTATCAGAATCTGAGAAGTTATTTTCCGAAATCAGAATCTGCCACTTTCCTGCTGTCAACTCGGCAGGAAAATTAGAAGAATAATGACTATTATTCTCTGTGCATCTGTAAAGTTTGTCACCAAACAAAACGATGTCATTTGGTTTGTAAACAGAATCTTTCCAAGGTTCTGCATTATGCCCGTTATTAGGCGATAATTCACGCCACCAATTTGTGTTTAACTGCCCTAATTGGTCAAGAGGTGCTACTCCTTGCTGATCAGTTACATGTATAAACGAAAATAACCTGAACCGATACATCACTCTATCTCCTTGCGTGTAAGTAGCTGTTGACAAATAAGGATTAAAATCAGGATAATTTTGAGCAATCAACTCATTATTCGAAGGTCCGTCTATTTTTAAATTTAACGCTGTGATTACAGTGTTAAACTTTTCAGTTAAATATTCGGATAATTGTCTTAATTCTGTCGCCATTATATTGATTCGATATTATTTTCCATATACTCTCCAAATTCAACGGCCGTTCCAATATTATTTTCTACAGCAGAAGAATCGTCTATTTTGTTGAAAGCACTAAACACAACATCTTTCAAAATCTCGTTTAGAATGTCTCCTGTGACAGCCCCAACTCCGTTTGCCTTAATAAAGTCGTCTATTTTATTTATTAGTGCTGTCTTGTCTAATTCAGCCATTGTTCTCTATTTAAAATTATTATTGAAATTATTATTGAAATCATTATTAAAATCACCTAAATAACCAAACTCACCTCCTGCAGGAACAATTCCTTTTTGATCGTAATACTCTTTTACCTCTTCGTCAACAATCAAGTCAGAATCAATACCTATCTCCATCCCTTCTACTATGTCTGAATTCACTCCTTCTCTCATCTCTTCGTTTAGGTCTATCACTGCGAAAATGGACAAAATGCTTCCATGTTGCTCAAGAGCAACATCCCAAATGGTTTGATTTGGCTTTGCCAATACTGTTATCACTTTAGTCATAGCTCGCTTGTATCTTTAACAATCCATCGACATCATAATCAACATCAACCTCTCTCGCTTCATCACTCTCTAATTGTATGGAAATTTCTTGTTCTAATTTTAATCGCTCAAGAGGAGACAATGACCCATAATTATAACCCGAAATTCCAACCCCAATAGTCGGAGACTGCTTATACTCTCCCTTATTAGCTAGGAGCATATGTTCAATATGTTGCTCATCGCTAAACCCTATGTCTAGATCCCCAGCCACTATGCCAAAATCACCGTCTTTATTTAAGAGTATATCACTAGCCATGTTTTACCTTGCTGTTTTCGATTTTCTCTTTTTTTATCGCAACCAAATTCTGCCCTGCCCAAGTCGTCACCAACGCCTTTAGTACCGCACCTCCGTCTGAAGGAGCAACCACCCAAGAGCTAAACAATCCCTTAAGCATGTTAATCTCTTTTTTTAACTCATTAACTTCATTAGTCACCTTTTCACTTACCACCAATCCGCCTAATTCGTCACCAGACAATTGTATTTTATCAACTATTAGTTTGATTGATTTTACTTCAGAAAAACGAAAAACAAACGCACTCTCTTCTTTGTTATCTATCAAGCCTAATAACACATAGCTACCTACAACAGGCACAACCAGTATCCCTTTTTCAGAACTATCAATTACAGAAGTCAACCGTACATCCAAACGGTCAGGTTCGCCCTCGATAGCTATATCACAAGTCATCGTTTTCTCGTCTACACAAAGAACCTTCCCTGCTTGAACCTGAATATTAATCAGGTCTTTTACGAGCAATTGTATTGTCTCCTTAATTCCCATTATGCTTTTCGTCCTAGTTCTATTTCTTGTTGTACTCCGCCTACACCAAACGTGTAAATCAACTCATCAACATAATACTCGCCTGTTTTATCACTATCCTCAGTATCCTCTAAAATAACGATGTCTCCGTGACGAACAAACGGCTCTCCAAATACCACAAAACCTCCTCGCCAACCATCATAATTGAAGCGTTTCATCTCCCTTTCGGCACTTGCTTTTAATTCTTTTTTGCTTATGTTGTAAAAATTCAACGTTCTGCTCTGACCGTTTTTATCACCCAGTTCAACCGTTGTTTTTGAGCCGTCCTTATTGTTCGACACCGCTTTAACCCTCACCTTTACTTCGTCTTTTCGCTTGTAAACCAACTTATCCGACTTGATATTGTCGCCCAACTTAAATGTTACTTTTTTTAATGTAGCAGAGTTGTAAGGCTTACCGATAACGAGTGTTTTACCTCTAAAAAAAGAATACAACCCGAAATCAGCTTTTAGCTTTTCCAAAAACTTAGCTTGAGAGATGTTGTTGATAAAATAGTTACCTAGTTCAACATCTAACAAATCCGTAGAAACATCAGGAACAATCTCTTTTATTAAGCTTGATAAACTTGCCGATTTACCACTCTTAATTATGTTAGTTTGTTTTAAATTCCACATCTCGTCTTCGCACACGATTTCAAGCGGAACGGTTGGCTTAACAGCAGTTACGTAACCAGTAAAAACGGTGTTTAATCGCTGATTGTAGCCTGTTTGAACAATAACCTTATCACCTTTTTTAATCTGTTCAGCAAGATGCTTCTTGTCAAAAGAAATGTTTTTAGGCAACTTAATTGTTGTTGTGTCTGTAAGCATTTTCCACGAACTTACCGTTTTAACCTCATTTGCCCAGCTAAATGTGAATGCTCCGATTGTCAATATAATAACAGGTAACTTCATCTTTTATCAATCCTTAATTCAACTGGTGTTTCGCTTATCGCAGAGAAACTGTACGTTTGTAAATTTTGGTATTCCGTAGCTGGCAATGAATAATCAGTAACAACCAATTCGTGAACACCTAACATATTCAATACCTCGTGTGTTATCTTGAGCGACTTGTTAGCAGACATATAGCCTGCAAACTCCTTAACATCAGCCTTAGGATAGCCAACCCCTCGATTAGCTATAATACCTGTTACCGAAATTTGGTAGTCACCATTTGATATAAACTCCTTAACCGTGCTATCCCTACCTTGTACTTTTGTTACAACGATGTCCTTCGTCCTGTTGATTGATACCACAGCACTGTCAAGCATATAGTCTTTTGCCGATTTCGTAAGTTTTTCAAAAACCAAAGGTTGATAAATAGGCAACCCATCAAAGTGAGATTTATCCGAAAACGTAGCGTTTACAATCTCAACATTAGGTAACTGATAGCCTGTAATTCCCTCTGTCACTTGCTTTAATGCTTTGTCATAATCTATCTCGTTGCGAGATGAAATAAGACCGTTTACCGCACTAGCCAAGCGTGGCGTATAACCCCTTAGTCCAGATAGCTTTAATAATTCAGGTATAGTGTATTCAAAAGCCATCCTATATCGTTATTTCAAAATCTCTCACCGCACCAACTAGAGCCTCTGCTACTTTTTCTTTAATAACAGAAACACTCTCCCCTAAATTTTCCGTCTTAATAGTAAATTCTTTGATTAAGTTTTCAATCTTAACTGTAATCTCTTTTTTCTCAGCAGATTTGAACCCTGATGCTCCACCTGACGCACTTGTTTTTACAGGAACTTTTGCCCCTGTCGTAATGCCTACCTTCTTTTGTTTTTCAAGCTGTTTTTCGTCTGCCTTTACCTCATGTTTAACATCTCCAGTAACCTTAACCTCTCCATCTTCTCCAAACCCAAAAAACTCGCTCACGCTATCAAACGCACCAGTTACAGCACCAACAACTTTATCAACCCATTCCATTATCCATTCCTGTAAACCACCGAACCAATCTCTTATTGCTTGCCCTGCTTCAGGGAAAACAAAGTCAATTAACGTCAATAACCAAGAAAATGGATTAAGGTAAGTATTCCAAAAACTTACCAAATCAGTAAAATACCCCACAAGACCGTCCCAAAACCCAACAAAGAAATCGCCAAACCAACCCATTTCTGATCCTAACCAAATAAACCCTGCTATCAGTGCCGTAATTCCTATAATCACCAAACCAATCGGGTTAGCATTCAATGCTAAATTTAATGCCCATTGTGCTGTTGTTACTATTCCTGTCCAAATAGACTGTACCTTTTGAGAATTTGATAGCCAATTAAACGCTTGAGATAAGCCCATAATCAACGGTGTAACAGAGCTCATTTGTTGAGCGTACTGACCAACGTTACCAAACATAGCCGTGAAATCAGATTGCAAACCTGCTACAAATGACTTGAACCCAGCACCTGATTGCTCAACAGAATTAAGCTTCTCCAATTCTAAAGGTACTTTGTGAAAGTTTTCAATAAACGCCCCTGCATCTTCTCCAGCTGATTTAAAAAACTCAGAAACTAACTTTTGTTTAGCCTCCTTATTTGCTCCTTCCATTGCTTCGGACATCATTTTAATTCGCTCAATTCCCGTCTTGCCTTTCAATTGATCTAAAGACAAACCAACACCTTGTAAAGCATCTATTTGACTTTGTCCCATTTCATCCAAGGCTATACTTCCTTCTTTCAAAGAGTCTATTGCCTTATCTGAATAAATTCCTTGTTCAGAAGCATAAGCCATCACAGCCATTGTCTCCGACATGTCAATTTCCAACTTTTTCATGAAAGCAGGATATTCAGTCAAGGTGTCAAGCATATCATTATTGAGATTCGCCCCTTTTTTGTAACCTTTTTCTATCAACGCCAAGTTCTCTTCAAATGTACCTCCTGACTGTTTGGTCATAGCGTTCGCCGCACGAGCAATTTCTTCTCCTCCCTCACCATAAACAGACGCTAATTGATGTACTTTCTTCGTCGCACTATCCAAGTCATCGCCTGTTAGTTTAGTAAACCGCTTAATGTTGACCGCCGTGTTTTCAATTTCATTAGTGAAATCTAAAGAATGAGCCACCTTGTCAATAACTTCAGACACCTGATTAATACCCAAAGCGACATCTTGCCAATTGTTTTGGTGTTTTTTAGATGGTAAATTTTCTAATTTTTGAAGCTTATTCTCAGTATCTTCAATCATTAAATTGTATCGCTCTATTTGATCTGTTCTAAACGCTTGATTTCTCCCCTGCTTCATTCTCGATAACTTACTTCTCAAGTCATTAATAGAGTCGCCAACCTTATCGACACTTCTTTTGTTGACGTTGAGATTATCCTCTAAACCTTTAAATGATTGCTTAATCGAACGAAGAGGTGCTGTCACCTTGTCTGTAAGTTCAAATATCCAATTAAGTTGTTCCATTACCGTTCGCTGTTTAAAGCTTCAAATACTTTGTTTACCACCTTTGTAAGCACACCTTCCATTAGATCCTGGTCTAATCGTTTAAGGTATGTTGCCTGATTAAGTTGCCGAGCAAACTCATAATCTGACAAATCCAAGGGGTTACCCCCAAAAACTTGTCGAACTAGAGCTACCGATTTAAGAAGCTCATCTGCCCCCTCCTCTTCGTTAATAGAGGTAAGGGCTAAAGCTTTTTTAAAGAAGCTTCTCTTATTTTAAATATTGTGCCCAGCTGTTTACAGCAAGAAAGCTTCGCCTCGTCACTGTCTTTTATCTCTTCATCACCACCCAACCAACAGTTGTCAAACAATGTTGTTGCTGATTTTATTGGGTCAGATTTGATGTATTTCTGAGCAACAGACATAATCTGAATGTTCGGTTTTCTGAAATAAGCCGTAGCCTTAGCGTCCTCATCGTCAAGGGGGACGTCTATCTGATAGACACCTCCATATTTGGACTTCCACTTTTCTATTTTTGCAAGCAATATTTTATCTTTACCCTCCATACTAACTCCATTCGATGTGACTTGGTAACAAGCCTAGTTCAACAGTAAAGGTGGTATCCCCTTCTTTTAAATCTCGCTTATTGTCCATAAATTCGCAATTACGAATTACATGAGTAACTATAATGTCATCCTCTCCGGCAAAAGCCACAACAACATCAAATGAGGAGATCTCTTGAAGACGTTTACCAACCCCCAAAGAACGCTGTATAGCATCTACTTCATAATCATAGAGAGTTACTTTAGCACTAGCTTCATATCTCCCTTTTCCTCGGTGTGAAGGCATATTTCCTGCACCGTAATGATTTTTTTTATCTTGCTTGTCATCGTAAGAGATCGCGGATATCCCTGTAACTGTTCGACCAAGAATAATGATCTTAACCTCTCCCCAAGAATGTCTTACTCCGTTTATTAATGGTGTTAATTCTGCCATTTTAATCGCTGTTTAGAAAGGGTTTGAAAACCCAAGTATCGCTTTTATTTTCCTATTTGTCCCTGTAGGGATCAAATCAAATTCTACTTGAAACTCAGAAGTCGCAATTATATCTTGAAAAGGGTCTACAAATACATCTGCACCACTTAACTCTCCGTTACTAATCATTGCTTCAAGTGCTTTTCTGCTCAAACTTTCGTAATATTTTACTACTTCAGGGGAAAGCCGTCCCGTATCAGTGTCAACTAGAACTGGAGCGTTTAATTTTGGCAGTAAAGCTTGTCTAATAGCTCTAGCCCCCTTGTCTATCACCCTATTGCTCTCAACATAAGCATAATCATCTGTGATGATAGTGCAAGTGTGAGAATCGTTTAAATAGAACCCTGCACGCCCAGTGTGTTTTATGAAAAAGATATGCCCATAATCGTTCAATATCTCTTTTTTTCCTTCCGATACAGCAGACAGATTAACACCACCAATTGATGTTGCTGTCAATCTTCCTCCGTACATATTGAAACGCTCAACCCAAGCGATATTTTCATTGACTTTCGCTAAAGAAACAACTCCTAAAAGAGTACCAACAGCTGAATATGTAGGGTCTTGTGCTAACACAGGGATCGCTTGACCAATCATGACACTGACGTTTTTAGCGTTCATCGCTCGCAAATCTGTTGTGCTTGTTAAATCAAAACCTTTCCCTTCTAAGACAATTTGCACAGGTCGATGCTGAGCATACTCTTCAGTTGCTAATTCTTGAGCTTTCGTTACCGCTAACAACGTGTCGCTAAAATCAGTAACTGAAGTAGCTGGATTGTAAGCAATACCTAATTGCTTAATGGTTCCATCAGCTTCTATTAATAATTTCTTTGCAGAGTTTGTGTTAGTTATATCCAACATATCCACATAACTCATAGACTTAGCCACCAACTGAAGATATAAATCTCCGTTTGGGTTGACTCTAAAGAATTCGCTAATATGCTCATAGACAAGGACAGAATTGTCTGAATCATAAGCAGGAAGTATTAGTAACAACAACGCATCTTTTACACTTTTCAGCCTATAAGTTGTGTTCAGTTGAACACCCCCAACAACCGCCACACCATTCGCAACAAGCCCACTTATAGCGTCTCCTGAAGGGAAACGGCGACCTAAACCACCGTTTCTCTTTTGTATGATTACATCGTTCATTTGTTCTTAAGCATTTTGCCCTTTTCCTTTACTTCCTCAGGAATCACTTCTTCAGAAATCACTTCCTCACGAGAGCAGACCTCTAAAGTCAACCCTCTCAACCTAGCATGATCTTGTGCGAGGTTCTTAGCCTCAGACAAAAACACATTTCCATCTGATGCGACAATTACACTGTCAACATCTTTATATGCGTTAAAAGTAGGCTTTGCCCATTTTATTTTATTTTCTTTGTTCATCTCATGAATATTTAACTACAAATATTTATTTATCAGCTTTATCGCAATTACAGTTATTGAAGCCCACATCCCAATCCAAAAAAACCACCGACCGCCTCTATCAGGAGGCTTCACCTCCGTCTCTATGACCCTATTTTTATCTGTTAACCTTGATTTAAGATTAGTAATCTGAATGTCCTTCCCTATCACAATTTCGCTTATACTATCACAGCTAGCCGTCAACTCCTTTCTACCATCCACATACTTTATTTGTGCAGATGCTCGACCTTTTCTATACACAACAACTGTGTCGTGTAAATATTCAGGAATTGTCATTCGAAAGCTTTCTTTTGCAAAAGAAACTGTGTCCAGTTTTACTGTCTCGATATATATAATGCTATCAGACCTAATGTCCACTAACCCCTTTGTCATTTTGTGATTAACCCCTGCACAAGCAGAAAGCAACCAAATTGACATTATCAATATTAATATTTTCATCAATTCGTTTTTAATAAATTACTCAATTTTACGTTCTCTTTTGTCAGGTCTTTCACCAACTCTTCTAGCCTCACAATCTCCGCCCTCATTTTTATATTCTCCTCAAACAATTTTCTTTGTTTTGTCAGAATCTCTTTTTGTGCACCTCTCAACCCTGCAACCTCAAGCTTCATAGATTCAGCAAGCTCTCTCCAAATAGTTGCAACTTTATCTATATTATCAATCTCTAAAGTATCTGTTTCTGCTTCATTTTTTCTCCGAGCAAAGCCCCAAGTTATAATTGCCGTAAAGAGTGTCGCAAACAGCCCAATAATTGCCTCTTGTATCATAACCCTATTTCTGTTAAGAATTTGTAAACATTAAAAGAAGGGCAGTCTTTTGCAACCCCATCAAAATCTCTGTGACCTTTAATCTCAGCATTAGGGAATCTTGCCTTTAACCTAAACAACAAGCGAATCATAGACTCAATCTGTTCTTTTGTTCGAGTATCCTTTGCCTTTAACCGATCATCCACTCCACCAATATAAGCGAGGTGTATACTATCGTTATTATGTCCCCTTACACCATTAGACGCCTTGTTAATATTTAGCAACTCTACTATCTCACCATCATCTTTTATAAGATAGTGATACCCTGGGAATTTCCATCTTTTCTTATACTTCCAATAAGCTAAGATTGATTGCACAGTTGTACTGCTACTAGTAGCAGTACAATGAATAACTATGTGCTTGATTACTCTCACTATACAGCAGGAGAGTAAATTGCTGAGATTGCCTTGTTTCTAATTGGCATTGCCAATCCACGTTTTTGAAACCCGATAATATCCCCACGTTCTTTGGGATTATCTAAGTCTGCGAACATCTTCACACGACCGTCTGCACGCATAACTTCTTGCTTGTGAAAAGCAATTGAAGCAATCACGTCTGTAGCAGGGGTTGCAGCTGCACCAAATGCCTTCTTAACCCCCGTCGATTTATTAAATACTGGAAGTTTGGAATACTTGTACACTTTAAACCCGAACAATTCATTTGACTTCAAAAATTCTTTGAACTGTGAAATGCTTTGTTTTCTCAAGTCAGCGACATGTTGAGTAGACAGCACCAAAATACGACCTTCAGCAGGAAAATCACGGTCATCCCATCTTTGAGACAAAGTAAGGATGTCCTCGAATTTTAACGACTTATTACCTGAACCATTATCACCTCCTGTGCATACTATCACAGGTGTGTCAGAAGCATTTGATAATGGAGCAAATGCGTGAGAGGCTTTTTGCTGAAAACGTTGCAACATTGCTTGCTTATGTCCATACATGATAGACTTCATTTTGTCGTACGATTGTTCTGCCTTCTCAGCATTACGCAACAACGTGTTCTCCGTGTCATACACATCCAACTCCATCGAGATAGCCAAATCACCACGCTCAGATGTAGGCACAGGATACGTGCTGTTGTTGATCAATACATTTGGATTAACTCCAGCCTCTGCCAAGTTAATTTTATCATTTTCTACAAAAGCAGAAAAGTCTCTCGCCTCTGTCAAAAACGATGCTTCAGGGTAAAAGCCTTCCATTATCTCAGGAAGCCATATTTCTTTATTTAAACCTGCCATTTCTATTTATTTTTTGGTTTTTAATTGAATTTTAGCATATCGATCTGGATCTGCTTTTTTGATTGCTAATAATGCTGGTATATCATTCTTTCTCCAGTCATCAAAAGTCCAGGCCTCTCGCTCTGCTTCAAGTGAAGCCATTTCTTTTTCTGTTCCCGCGAGTGTTTTTTTGTTCGGCAACGCCTTCACCGAATCTACCGCCAATTTGAAGTCTACAGAAGCCAATTTTTCAAAAGACTTTCTCTGATCTGCTGTCACCGACTTACCGTCTAGCAACGTCTTCATTTCTTTTTCTTTAACTGCTTTCAGCTCAGCTGTAAGACTTATGTTTTTTTGATGAATACCTTCAATTGCTACATCAATAGCGTTAGCGTCTGCACCCTCATCAATAGAGAGTGTAGACGCACTTTTTGCACTTAATTTCATATTTTCTTTTTTTGTTTTCAATTCTTTCAATCCCTTCGTTGCTAACTCAAACAAATCTCCCTTTAACTTATTACCAGACTCGTCAAACAATACAATTGAATTTTGATTTGATGGGATGTCACAGATAGAGCACTCCATCACTTTAGCTACTACAACAGGCGGATTGTCTCCGTCTTTAGTAACAGATAAAACTTTCAAGCCCAATGAAGCCCCTTTTAGAAACCCCTCTTCTACTCTTTTTGATATTTTTACGGATAGCTCTTCCGCAGAACTTGACATAAAGTCAGGTTCTGCCATTAATACATTCTCTTTTATTCTAATGTTCTTCCACCTTCCAACTAAGTCAGTATGATTATAAAACATGACAGGATTATCCTTGAACCTATCTAGTTCTAATCGCTCCATATCTAGCCTAAAACCGTAAGAGTTAATACTATCGTCACTTAATATAAATGTTTTCGGCATCGCTGTGTTTACTGTTGAGGATTCAAAATTGCGGGTAATTATTAGTTCTGCCAAATCAACAAAACAGGGAGGAGGAATTAAAAGCCTGACAAAGCGTCATGGATAAGCCGAGGAGGAAAAGTTTTTTTTTTAAACGCCAAATTCAAACGAAATTTGAGGAAGATTAAAGCAGTAATATGACAAATGCAGAAAAGAAAAGGCTTGCAAAAAGCCTGTATATAAAATCGGGGCAAAACAAAAAACAAATAGCCACGCAGGTAAGTGTGACCGAAAAAACACTAAGGAATTGGGCAGAAATAGGAGACTGGGAAGAGCTGAAAAACGCATCTACAATTACTCGTAGCGAGTTGTTAAAAGCATCTTACAGGCAACTTAAAGCAATAAACGAAAAGATAGAGGACGACCACAACGGCATCCCTACAAAAGAACTGTCAGACGCTAAAGGTGTTATCCGAAAAGAGATAGAAGCCCTCAGCGAAATGCCTTTGCATCAATATATAAGCGTAGCCACTGAATTTACTGAGCATTTGTCTAAAAACAACCCAAGAGCATTAATCGGAACGGTTGAATTACTGAACGACTTTATCGAATTAATCGCTAGCAGATGAGGGTAGCTGATAAAAGAGCCCTGAATCAATGGCGTGAGCGAGTAGTTGGCTTACAAAAAGACACGCCCATCAATCCTTTTGAAACCAAAAAGGATCAACAACAGCGTATTGCTCGTGCAAAAGTGGATTACGAGTACTTCATTAGCTATTATTTACCACAATTAGCGACGACAAAAACTCCTGACTTTCATATTAAAGTAGCCAACAAGGTCAAACGAAGTGATAGAATTGCTTTGTGGCTAAAATGGGGGCGTGGATTAGCTAAATCTGTGGTTGCAGATGTAACCATACCTCTTTGGCTTTGGATAAACAACGACATCAACTTTATGCTCCTGATTGGGCAAGAAGCAGACAGAGCGTCTATTTTATTAGACGATTTGCGTTTACAGTTTGAAGCTAATCAACGGCTTATTCACGATTTTGGTGTGCAGAAAAACAACGGACATTGGGAGACTGGTTTCTTTATTACAAATAACGGATTTATTGCCAAATCTATCGGTATGGGGCAAGAACCAAGAGGGTTAAGGGTCGGAGCGAAACGTCCAGACTTCATCGTTTGCGATGACTGGGAAACAAAAGAGACCCTCAAAAACCCAAGACGACAAGACGAATACGCTCATTGGCTTTTGACAGGTATTATCCCCACAATAGACGGAGGTAAAGAACGTGTGCTATTGGCTCAAAACCATTTTGCACCAAGAATGATTTTTACAAAAATAGTCGGGGAAAACAAGGGTTGGAAAATTCACAAACAAAACGCCTTTGACCCAATTACTTTATTGCCTTTATGGAAGGAGAAGTATGCCGATGACTATTATAAAAACAGAATTGAAACGATGGGGAGTATTGAGGCTAATGCTGAGTACAACAATGACCCACACGTGGAAGGGAAGATATTCAGAGATGAACACATCCAATGGGCAAAACTACCTCGACTAGATAGTTTTGATGCTATTGTAGGGACTTGGGATGTTGCCTTTGCTGGCTCTGCTACTTCGGATTATAACGCAGTAAGAGTGTGGGGCATAAAAGACGGAAAGAAGTACCTCATCAACTGCTTTGTAAAACGAAGCAAAATAAGAGGTGCTTTGGAGTGGATAGCTGATTTTCAATTTTCATTGCCAAAATCTGTAAGTGTTCAATTTCGTTTTGAAGCCCAGTTCTGGAACGATGAAATTTATCGAACAATAGAAGAGGTAGAAAAAGAAAAGAAGATAAAGTTTAACCTCGTGAAAAGCGAACGCTCGAAAGTTAAGAAGTACGACAGGATGTTGGAGATGCACCCTCAATATCAAAACGGTAGGATTTATTACAACATCAATTTGAAAAACCACAACGACACAAAAGAGGGGTTATCTCAACTAAAAGGCTTAGAGCCAAATTACAAAACACACGATGATGCACCTGATGCAGACAAAGAAGCTTTTGATTATTTAGACCAGTTCACGAGAAAATCAAGCCATGTCTCAAGAGTGCAACACCGTGAAAACCGAGGGTATTAATTATGCAGTTTTTAAATAGAACAGACTTACTGTCGCTCATTGACGAAGCGACACTAACAACAATTAGCGACAACAACACGGTCTATATAGACGAAAGTGAGGCACGGGCAATTGACGAAATGACGGCTTACATCAACAGCAGGTACGACATCTTAAAAGTATTTGACACAGAACAACCACGCAACAATCTTGTAGTGATGTACCTCTGCGACATACTACTCTACCACCTGCACGCTCGCATAATGCCCGATAACATCCCTGAGCTTAGGGTAAAACGCTACGACACCGCAATCCAATGGCTAGACAAAGTAGCCGATGGATTTATCACCCCTATGTTGCCGAAAAATGAAGACCCTACAAAAACTCAAATCAGATCAGGAAACAGCTCTGAAAAACAAGATCAATACTACTAATACAATTGATAACTAATAATTGACAATTGATAATTAAAAAATATGGCAAAGAAAAAACAGGCTCGACCAAACCAACTACTCGACAAAGTAATCGCAGGAACTACTGCTAGAGCTAGGAAAAATATACAATCTTGGAGAAACGCCTTACGACAGGCGGAGAACACAGAAAGCCCAAGAAGGACCTTATACTATGACCTTTGCGATGAGTTAGAGCTTGATGCACACTTATTCGCTGAGATGCAAAGAAGAATATTAGCAGTAAGAGGCTGTGAGTTCTCGCTAATTGGCAACAAAGGCGTGGCTGAGCCCGAAAAAACAGCTTTATTAAAACGTCCGTGGTTTTATGATTTGATTGATTTAGCTATGCAAAGTATCTTTTACGGACACAGCCTTGTTCAAATCGGAGATTTAAAACAAGGTGAGATAACAGGCGTTGAGCTAATTAAAAGAAAACATGTCATCCCTGAAAAAGGGTTATTTGTTTTTGAACAAGGCGAAGATAAAGGTGTGCTTTATCGAGAAGACTTGAGTTATGCTCCTTTTCTTATCGAAATTGGGAAAAATGATGACCTAGGACTTTTTAACAAATGTGCACCTCACGTACTCTACAAACGATTTGCTCAGTCTGCTTGGTCTGAGTTTTGCGAAATATTCGGGATGCCCGTTCGTGTAGGAAAAACAAACACAAGAGACACGGAGAGCCTGAACAGAATGGAAAATATGCTTATCAATATGGCGACTGCCAACTATGCGGTAATTGATAAGGACGATATTTTGGAATTTGTAGAGACAGCAAAAAGCAACGGAGAGGTTTATAAAGGACTTATTGACTTGAGCAATGCAGAAATTTCCAAACTAATTAATTCAGCCGTGATTGGTGGAGAAGGCGAAGGGGGAAGCAGAAGCAAAGAAGAGGTAGGCGAGCGATTAGGACAACAAATATACGATGCGGACAAACAATGGTTTGAAGGGTTGATCAACTACACCGTAATTCCTAAATTAGTTGATTTAGGCTACCAAATAGATGGTTTTACTTTTAAGTTTGAGAAAGCAAAAGACATCAATAAACTTTGGGAGATGACCAAAGGAGCATTGGAACATTACGAAGTGGACGAGGACTTTATCCGTGAGACGTTTAATATACCTATTACAGGCAAAAAGAAGATAGAAACAAATCCTAACAAACTAAACGCTGGAGGTTTTTTCGACTAAGCCCTGAAAAGTTCAGGGCGGAAATAAACAAAGAATACAGCAGTTGTACTAGTGGTTGTAGCCACACGGAGACGGTTAATCTTGCTTTTAAAATTACTGAAGTATCGTTTTTTAAAAAGTTTCTCAAGACGTTTTTTAGTAAAGAAATAGATCAGGATAAAATACCTGAAGAACTATTTGCTGAAACGTACAAACAACTCAGCTCGGCTGTAGATGATGGGTTTGGTGAAACGAAGTTTGGAGACGATGATTATGAGTTTAAACAGAATTTAAAGCATAATATAGCGGTGTTTTCTGCTTTTAAGAACCACCAAAAAATAAAAGAGATAACGGGGGCCCTACTTGATAAAGAGGGTAATGTCAAACCTTATGATTTGTTTGAGCAAGAAGCACTCAAGATAAGTAAACAATACGACCAAAACTGGCTAAGAACAGAGTACAATATGGCTGTACGCTCTGCGAGAAGTGCTAAAAATTGGAAAGACATTGAGCGGACAAAACATTTGTACCCCAACCTAGAATATATGCCAAGCCGAGCAGGTGATCAAAGAGACGGACACAAACAATTTTACAACAAAGTGTACCCAATAGATCACTCTTTTTGGGACAGCCACCTGCCACCAAATGGTTGGGGTTGCAAATGCTCGGTGCGGAAAACGAGAAAAACAGCAGATGAAGAAAACCCAGTAAGCCAAAAACCAATAAGTGGAATTGTAGGCAATGCAGGAAAGGTGGGTGAGATATTCTCAGCAACGCACGGAATGGTCAAAAACACTTCTAAAGAAGAGAAGAAGAGTATTAAAGAGCAGTTGGATAATCTTGAATTAACAACAATACGTAAAGAAGCCACAAAATGGGCTTTGAAAGAATTAAGACAAAAATCAGTAAAAACTACTATAAACAACAAAGAAGTAAGTATTGGTATCAACAGAAAAGGTATCTCAAAATTTTTGGGTGAAAAATCAGGTGTGTTTTATGACATAGAAATGCGTAACAAAAAGAACTTATTACTGTATGATTTTGAAGAACTGATAAAAAAATCAAGCTACCACTCTAGTAAGACGAAAACAATAACACCAGCGAAAAAAAACGATGAACGTGATAAAACTAGGTATGAAAAAGAGGTAATAAGAAAAACAAATATTAAGACATATCACTACTTTGAATTGAAATTAAATAAAAAAAATGTTTATCTAAATATAATAGAAAGTAATAGAAGTGAATTTAAGCTATACACCATAACAGAAGCTATAAGTAAAAAATAAAGGAAGAAATTAAGCACCTTCCGATCTAATAACTCTTAGGGGGGGTTTTCTTAACTACTTCCTTTACCCAAATATACGAATAATAACTAAACTTGTTACAAATGAGCCAACTAAATGCAGTAGAAAAAATAGAAAAACTCATAAGAGAGGTTAATCTTATGAAAAATGACATCATGGACATTGCTGGAACAGAGGCGGAAAACCATTTTAAAGAGAGTTTTGATAACGAAGGATTTACGGACAGCTCCTTGGAAAAATGGAAGTCGGTCAAAAGAACGGACAAAAATAGTGGTTGGTATGGGTTTCAGTACAAAAGCAAACAAAAAAGACCAGGACGAAAGAGTAAAAAAGGTAGCATCACAAATTTTAGTAAAGCAAGAACAAAAGCCCCTGTACTAAGTGGTGATACACAAGAACTAATGAACGCTATCACTTACCAACGCAGAGGCTGGGCATTGGTGTTTGGTAACCCAAAAGAGTATGCTAAAATAATAAACGATGGAGGGAAAATGAAAATCTTTGGTAAACACGGAGCCACAATGCCTAGCCGTAAATTTATGGGTAACTCTAAAGTATTAGAAGACCAAATAACGACGGTAATAGTCGAGGAAATGAAAAGAAGAAGATTGATAAATAAATAAGTTATGATAGCACATTTTGAAGCCTTAAAAACACTGATTAAACAGCGTTATACTGCTGTTAAAACTGTAGATATATACAACAGACAGTACCAACGCACAGAGAAGCTAAAAGCAATACAATACCCTGCGGTCTATATTGATTTTGGTAAAATAAACTGGAACGGTAACCACTCGGACGGCTCACAAACAGCCAATAACCACACCATTGTTTTGCATTTTGTCAATTACGATGTAGATGATAGCCCTGTACCAACACTTACCCTTGCAGAAGGACTACATACAGCAATTAAAAACAAAAAACTAAAGGATAACACCAACCAAACGATAGGCTCTAATGTCACTTGATTGGTTTTGTATATTTTTAATATCTACGGATTTTAATTTTCTTTTTTGAGAAAATGCTAAGCAGTTAAGTAATAAAGCTATTGTGGTTATAGTGATTATTTTCATTATATATGACAGGAGAGTGAGTTAATAGGAACAAAATGATGTATTGAAAATAATATTACTTCATTTCCTCAAATGCTTTGATGTATTTCAACCCTTTTGTTACATATTTAGGATCGTGAGTATGTGGATTTCCTAATTTAGGATACCTGTGACCTGTATTATGGATATGAAAAGCATCTTTATATTTTCCTCTTTTTATTCTTCTTCCATAACGTTTTTTAATCCACTTCATTCCCCAATAGATGGATTTATCCCCACGTATATTGTGGACATTAATCCCCATTGGGATTACTTGATAGCCCATTACCTGGAAAGGTCCCCAAGAAGAAGCTAAGTTTTTTAGACCTGCATCATTGAGTGCTTTTATTCGTTTTTTTTTGATATTGTAATAGTGCTTAGCTTTACCATCTCTTACTTTTTGGAGTTGTGTAAATACGTGTTTTTCAAGTCTAGGTATAATGTTTTTATGCCCAGAGCATTCCAATACTATCAAAGCTTTAAAATAAGACGCTGGTAATTTTAATTCTTTAGCATATTTATCAATATCCTTTCCGTAATTGATTTCGGTGCGTTTAATTGCAGTTATTTCGGTAGGAGAGAGTGATAGGCTTCCTGTATAGGTGTCTGGAACTAAGTTTTGTAGCTGATATTGATTATAAAGGTAAAATCCTGCATAAAGCAACAGATAAGTCAAAGCAATTCCCAACATCAATAGTTTGAGTTGTTTTTTCTTCTGTTTGGATATTTTTCTTTTAGCCAATATTTTTATTTTATTTTATCGAGTGCCTCTAACCTTTTTGTTAATGGTGGGTGAGAGTAGTGCATAAATACATACGCAGGGTGAGGGGTGAGGTTGCTCAAATTGTCAGCAGATAATTTTTTAAGTGCAGTTTTAAGATGCTCAGGATTATAAGTTTTTCCAGCATATTTATCCGCCTCATATTCATTTTTACGCGAAAATAAATTCATCAAGATACCAATAATTTGAGAAATAGGTGCGTAAAGCATGCTAAATGCGATTAAGTTAAGGTGGTAACTTAAGTCTTGAGCACCAAGAGCAATGGATAAATTTTCATTAAAAATAAACTTAGACAAGATAAAGAGGGTAATCCCAATTTGTACAATAGAAAGTACGAACCCATAAACAATGTGTTTTTTCTTAAAGTGTCCTACTTCGTGAGCAAGAATCCCTACCAACTCTTCTATACTGTGATTTTTAATAAGGGTGTCAAATAGAACAATTTTCTTTTTTGGACCAATTCCAGAGAAATAAGCATTGGCTTTTGTTGAGCGCTTAGAACCATCAATTACATACACGTCTGTAAGTGGGAAGTCTATTTTTTTAGCGTAAGCTTCAATAGCAGTTCTTAACTCGCCATCTTCTAAAGGAGTAAGTTTGTTGAATAAAGGAACAATAAGGCTAGTATAAAACATATTGATACTCAGTACCAATATAGAAATCACAACCCAAAAGTATAACCAAAAATTCTCTCCAATAGCAGTGATGAAGTATAGTAAAATAGCGATTAATCCACCTCCAATAACAGCCATTAATAAATACCCCTTTAATTTATCTCCGATAAAGGTTTTTAGGGTCATTTTATTAAATCCGTATTTTTCTTCGATAACAAAAGTAGCATAGTAATCAAAAGGAAGTGTGATAATATCGTTAATAACGAAAGCCGCACCAAAGAATATCAAAGCCCTTAATATTGTGTTATCAGTAAAATTTGTAGTAATGTAAGTATCGGCTTTGCCTAGAACACCAAAGGCAATCACTACAAAAAATAGCCCAAAGCTAATGGTATTTGTTAGAAAACTAAATTTAGCGTTTTCACGTTGATAGGCTTGAGATGTCGCATACTTCTCTTCTTCATAAACATCTGAGACAGTATCGGGTACTTTTTTTCCAATCCATTTAAAATTACTAAAATCAATGACTTGATCTAAAATAAAGTTTACAAGTAATATAGCGAGTAGGATAAATAATATATTTTGAGGAGTCATTTTTTTTTTTTGAGATAATTCTAAAAACAAAGATAAGAGAAAGCTTTATACAAAAAAATCCCTTAGAATTATTTCTAAGGGATTTTTTAATGATGTCAATAGGGGGTTACATCATTCCACCCATTCCACCTGGCATTCCTCCACCCATTGGTGGTGCCATTGGAGCTTCTTCTGTTTTGTCAGCTACTACACAACTTGTAGTCAATAGTAAACTTGAAATAGAAGCTGCATTTTCTAACGCTAGTCTAGTTACTTTTACTGGATCAATTACACCATTCTCAATTAAGTTTTCATACACATCAGTACGGGCATTGTAACCGAAATCACCTTTCCCTTCCAAGACTTTCTGTACAACTACAGAACCTTCTCCACCTGCATTTTCTACAATAGTGCGTAATGGTGATTTGATGGCTTTTCTTACGATATCAATACCATGATCTTGGTCTTCGTTATCTCCAGACAAACCTTCTAAAGAGCTAAGCGCTCTAATCAATGCCGTTCCACCTCCTGCAATAACCCCTTCTTCTACCGCTGCTCTAGTTGCGTGAAGAGCATCATCAACTCTGTCTTTCTTTTCTTTCATTTCTACTTCGGTAGCCGCGCCTATATATAGTACTGCTACACCTCCAGCTAGTTTAGCCAAACGTTCTTGTAGTTTTTCTTTGTCATAATCTGAAGTAGTTGTTTCTACTTGTGATTTGATTTGACCAATTCTAGCTTGGATATCAGCTTCATTGCCAGCACCATTGATAAGTGTTGTATTGTCTTTATCAATAACTACTTTTTCTGCTGTACCTAGCATATCCAAAGTAGCATTTTCTAATTTGAATCCTCTTTCTTCAGAAACAACAGTACCACCAGTAAGTGTAGCGATGTCTTCTAACATTGCTTTACGTCTGTCTCCAAAACCAGGTGCTTTAACAGCAGCTACTTTTAGTGCCCCTCTAATTTTATTTACAACAAGTGTAGCAAGTGCTTCACTATCAATATCTTCTGCTATAATAAGTAAGGGTTTTCCTGTTTGTGCAGTTGCTTCTAATATTGGTAAAAGATCCTTCATATTAGAAATCTTTTTGTCATGAACCAATATATGAGGAGTGTCTAGCTCTACTTCCATTTTTTCGGAGTTAGTAACAAAGTAAGGAGATAAATAACCTCTATCAAACTGCATTCCTTCTACTGTTTTTACTTCAGTTTCAGTTCCTTTTGCTTCCTCTACAGTGATTACACCGTCTTTACCAACTTTCTCCATTGCTTTGGCAATCATTTTACCGATTTCCGCATCATTATTAGCAGAGATTGTTCCCACTTGCTCAATTTCTGCTGAGTTTTCTATTGGTTGAGCTTGTTTTCTTAGGTTAGCCACTACTTTAGATACAGCTAGGTCAATTCCACGCTTAATATCCATAGGGTTACCTCCAGCAGCTACAAATTTAACTCCTGCGTTATATATCGCTTGCGCTAAAACCGTGGCAGTTGTTGTTCCATCACCTGCTTGGTCAGCAGTTTTAGAAGCAACTTCTTTTACTAACTGAGCTCCCATGTTTTCTACAGCATCTTCTAGCTCAATTTCTCTCGCCACAGATACACCATCTTTTGTTACGGTAGGTGCACCGAATTTTTTGTCAAGGATTACATTTCTTCCTTTTGGTCCTAGTGTTACTTTCACAGCATTAGCAAGTGTATCTACCCCAGTTTTTAGCTTATCGATTGCTTGCGCATCAAATAAAATTTCTTTAGCCATTTTATTAATCAGTTTTTTTGAATGTTATTTATATTATTGCTAAAATATCAGCTTCTCTCATGATAAGGTAATCGCTTCCTTCATGAGTAATCTCTGTTCCTGCATATTTACCGTACAATACAGTATCCCCTTCTTTTACCGTCATTGGTTCGTCAGGTTTACCTATTCCAACAGCTATAATGATACCTTTTTGAGGTTTTTCTTGTGCACTATCAGGAATTATGATTCCTGATGCTGTTTTTTCTTCTGCAGCTGCGGGCTCTACTAGAACTCTATCAGCTAAAGGTTTTATTGAAACTCCCATATTATATTTTATAAGTTATATTTTACAATTTAGAACAATGCTTTTACATATTATGTGCCAAGCTAAGTTTTGTGACATTTTGTCTTTTTTACGAAAACGAATTGTCACCATATATTAATAATACATAAAAAAGACTGCCACAAGTGACAGTCTTTAATTTTTTCTGTTAAAACAGTAAAAATTTACTGTCCTTTTGTAGGAAGTTCAGCGTCTTCCAATGGAGATATTGCTTCTACTTGTTCTTGTTGAGCAGCTTTTGCATTAGCACTTTTTTTGGCTTCTGTATCAGTTGCTTTTACAAAGGTAGAGCTTAAACATAATACCATAAAGGTGATTGCAAATCCCCATGTTGCTTTCTCTAAAAAGTCATTTGCTCTTCTTGCCCCCATCATTTGAGTTGCTCCGCTACCACCTAAGGCTGCAGAAGCCCCACCTTTACTGTCTTGTATTAAAACGATTAAAATAAGTAATACCGCACAAATAAGTGCTGCGATTACTAGTATGTTGTACATCATAATGATTTTAGTTTTTCAATTTTCTTTGCAAAGTAAGTCTTTTTTTCAGGATTTTTCAAAATTAATTGTTCATAAATATTAATTGCCTTACTTATATTTCCTTGCTTTACGTTAATCTTTGCCAAATTTTCAGAAATAAAATGGTTTTTAAGTACCACGCTTTCTTTTGATAGGTCTTCGGTGTGGGTTATTTTTTTATCAATATTTCCTCTTGGGATGTTAGGCTTATTTTCTATGAAATTATCGATAATACTAGACTGACTATTGTTTTTTTGTATTATAAGGGTATTTTCTTTTTTCTTTTCAAGGATTTCTAGGTACTCCAACATAATCTCATTGAAAGAGTAAGCGTGCTCTTGAGGGCTTCTGTTTGCCATTATTGTAGACTCTAACGGAGTCTTTGTGTTAATTAGTTTTTCTTTTTTGTCTTCATTAAAGTTGTTTTCTGTCTCTACAGTACCTTTATCTGCTGTGAAATTTGTAATGTTCTTTTCTTTAGATTCAAGGTCGGCTAGTGCTTCCTTGTTTTTGCGTAAAGCAAGAAGAGACTGTTCTAGTTCTTCATTAATCGTGTCACGTTTTTGCTGAATATTAATAAGCTCTTGGTAAACTATTACCATTTCAGGAATTTCTTCTTGAACTATGGTTTTGATTGTATTTGTAGGTTCGGTTGCTTCTTTAGTAATTATTGGTTGATGATGCTGAATCAATGTTTTAAGATGCTTGCGGTTACTAATATGTACCGCTGCGTGAACTATTTTCTCATCAGAAAGCATATGCTCTAGCTTTTTGTGTACCATAGCGTTGATGGTATGCCCGATTTGGCAATAAGGAAATTCCTCAGTCAATAATTTGATGTCCGATAAACTAGTATTGTCTAAAGAATCAAGGTTTGAGATAATATGGTTTAGTTTGTTTTTATTCACGGTTTTACCAGTTGTCAAATGATTTAGTGAAAATTTGAACGACAATTAAATCTGATATCTCTTCTATTTTGGCTGTTTCTACATCGGATAGGTTTTTTTCACTATCAAATAATGCAAAACTTTGAAATCGTTGGTCTGAAAAATTACTTTTATCATCGCTAGAAATCGTATTGGTGTATGATGCCTGTACTGTTATTATCATTCTTTGTTGTGCTGCTTGTTCACCATTTCCGTTGGCTGATGGAGCATCAGGATTAACTTCATAATTGGTGATTGCACCAGCTAGTATTAAATCGGCATCACTTGGGTCTGCTACTATTGTTAGTTTTGTATTGTTTTGAAAATAATCCCTTACTTTTTCTGTAAATAACTGACTCAAATTAGAAGGTCCACCAGTTGACTCATTATAAAATTGCATAATAGCAATGGTCTTTGCATTTTGAGGAATGTCAGTACTTTTGAAAGTATAACTAACACCACCACAAGAAGTTATCGTCAAGAGTATAAAGTATAAATAATATTTATTTACTAATGTCATAATGTTTGATTTTCCGATAAAGGGTGCGTTCTGAAATTCCTAAATCTTCTGCAGCGTATTTTCGTTTATTTTTATTTTTATTTAATGCCTTTATAATTAACTCTTTTTCTTTTTCGTCTAAAGATAGTGATTCTTCATGAATTTCATGTGTTATATCTTCTATATTAGCTTCGTATTGCTCAGAAGAGGGTGTGAAAGAGGCGTTACTAGCTATAAAAGGTTCTGTTTTTTCTTCTAATAGTAAAGGTGATGGCGTAGCGGTAGGACTGATAATACTGGTCGGTTCCTCTTCTATTGAGTCAAACAGAGTTTGATGATTAGATAAAGTACTTTGGCTAATGCTTCCATCTTTAATTGCTTCAAGCACTATTTTTTTTAACTCATTCATGTCCTTTTTCATATCAAAAAGAACTTTATATAAAATCTCTCTATCCGAAAAATCTTGCTCGGCAGAGTGTAAGACAGGAAATGTTTTTTCTGAATGTTTGGGTAAATATTTAATTAATGTTTCAGCATTGATTACTCTACTCATCTCTAATACAGAAATTTGGTCAGCTAGGTTCTTTAATTGACGGATATTTCCTGGGAACCGATATTGATTAAGGATGTGTTGAGCTTCTTCAGTAAGGCTAATAGGAGGAGTCCGTTGTTTCTCTGAAAAATCTGCTACAAATTTCCTAAAAAGTAAATAAATATCAGCACCCCTTTCTCGCAATGGTGGTACATGGATAGGTATAGTGTTAAGCCTGTAATACAAATCTTCTCTAAATTGTCCTTTTTGTACAGCACGGTATAAATCTACATGGCTGGCTGTTACAACTCTTACGTTTGTTCTTTGCACTTTAGATGATCCTACTCTAATGTATTCCCCATTTTCTAACACTCTTAATAAACGTGACTGAGTAGATAAAGGCATTTCTGCTATTTCATCTAAAAAAATCGTGCCACCATCCGTTACCTCAAAATAGCCTTTACGCTTATCCGAAGCACCTGTAAAAGCACCTTTTTCGTGACCAAATAATTCTGAGTCTATTGTCCCTTCTGGAATGGCCCCACAGTTAATCGCTATAAAAGTATTGTGTTTTCTAGCACTTAGTTTGTGAATGATTTTAGAAAAAGATTCTTTACCACTACCGCTTTCCCCGTTAATGAGTACCGTCATTTCGGTAGGAGCTACCTGTATTGCTGTTTGTAAGGCGTGGTTTAGTTTAGGAGAGTTCCCTATGATTCCAAACTGTTGTTTTATACGTAGTAATTCGTCCATTATTTTACAATCTGTCCAAGAAGTGTAGAGTCTGTACAAGAGTTTACTTTTACGTTTACATATTCTCCTGCTTTGCTATCTTCTTTGTCAAAAACAACAATAGTACTGTGACTTGTACGTGCTTTCCACTGATTATTATTTTTTTTAGAAACTCCTTCTATCAGTACTCTAAACGTTTTTCCAACATCTTTCCTTGTGTTATAATGCGAATGCTCTTTTTGAAGTGCCATTATTTCTTGTAATCGGCGTTTCTTTACTTCTAAAGGAACATCATCTTCAAATTTCTTTTCTGCTAAAGTACCAGGACGTTCTGAGTAAAAAAACATATAAGAATAGATGTATTTTACTTCTCTCATCAAGCTAATTGTTTCTTGATGCTCTTCTTCTGTTTCTGAACAAAACCCTACAATCATATCGGAAGAAATTCCGCAATCTTTACCTACAATTCTTCTTATTGCTTCTACACGGTTCAAATACCACTCTCGGGTATAAGTCCTGTTCATGCGATCCAAAATACGGTTATTACCACTTTGTACTGGCAAATGGATGTAATTACAGATGTTTTCGTACTTGGCAATTGTATGAAGTACTTCGTCCGTAATGTCTTTGGGGTGAGAGGTAGAGAAACGAACCCTTAACTCTGGAGATATTTCAGCAACCATTTCAAGTAACTGTGCAAAATTTGCTGACTCATCCTTCTTATTCCATTTGTAAGAATCTACATTTTGACCGAGTAGGGTTACTTCTTTATAACCTTTGTCTACTAATTCTTGAGCTTCTTTTATAATAGAATGTGGGTCTCTGCTTCGCTCTCTACCACGAGTAAATGGCACTACGCAGAATGTACACATATTATCACAACCACGCATGATGGATATGAAAGCAGAAATCCCGTTTGAGTTGAGTCTAACAGGGCTAATATCTGCATAGGTTTCTTCTCTTGATAGAAAGGTATTGATTGCTTTTTGTCCACTATCTACTTTAGAGATAAGCTTAGGTAGGTCTCTGTAAGCATCTGGTCCAGCTACAAGGTCTACTATTTTTTCTTCTTCTAATAATTGTGTTTTGAGTCGTTCTGCCATGCAACCAAGTACGCCTACTGTTAATTCAGGTTTTTTGTTTTTTAGGAGGTCAATCTTTTTAAGTCTTTTTCTGATAGTTTGCTCTGCATTGTCTCTTATAGAGCAGGTGTTTAGGAAAACCACATCCGCCTCTTCAATTACAGAGGTAGTATCAAAATCATGGTATTTGAGGATAGAGACGACTATTTCGCTATCCGAAAAATTCATCTGACAACCGTAGCTTTCGATGTATAACTTTTTCGATTTACCAGTATTTTGGTCAACGGTAAGTTGCGTTTCGCAAGCTTTTGCCGAATCGGGTTTAATTATATCAATATCTGTAATTACTTGATTGCCCATTATTTCCTTGGTTATCTCACAAAGGTAGGTAAAAAAGTATTTAATGACAATCTGTCAGTAATATAAAGTGGATATCTTTGTAGAGGTTTAAATGGTATGAGTGTAAGTAAAGCATTAAATTACAGTTTCTTTAAAAAAAAAATCATGATATGAATAAATGTATTTTTCTTGACAGAGATGGCGTTATTAACGTGGATTATGTGGATTACGTGTATGATTTACAAAAATTCGCATTTATAGATGGTGTGCAAGAAGCTTTGCAAAAGTTTAAAGACGCTGGTTATTTATTGATTTTGATTACTAACCAAAGTGGGATTGTAAAAGGAATTTATAAAGAGGAAGATGTAATGATTGTTTATAACCATATTCAAGCAGAAACTAATAATGCTTTGGATGGTATTTATTACGCTCCTTACCATGAGAACTGGACACGGTCACTGACTCGAAAACCTGACTCGCTGATGCTAGAAAAAGCAATAGCTAAGTACGATATTGACATTAAGGCTTCGTGGATGATAGGGGACAAGGAGAGGGATCTAAGCCCTGCTAAAAAACTGGGTTTACATACTGCTATTGTAGAAAACTCCTGTGATTGGGCAGAGGTAAAAGGAAAGAATTTAATAGAGGCTTGTGAACAAATATTAGCAAAATAAGTTTGTACGCTTTGCGTAAGGCTTAGGGATGGCAGCGGCATCCTTTTTTGTTTTTTTCTGTGTCATATTGAGCTTGTCGAAATATCAAACACAGGAAAAAAAACAAAAAAGATATAGCGAATAGCCCGACTATTTATGTGTTTTTTGAAAACACATAAATAGGAAGCTCCTTAAGTTAAAGTTGATTTTAGAAAACATGAAAAACTCTCTTGTCACCGTTATTTGTTTATGTTACAATCACGCTCAGTTCTTAATTGAGGCGGTAGATTCTGTTTTGGCTCAAGATTATTCGGCTATTCAGATAATAGTAATAGATGATGCCAGTACAGATAATAGTCAAAAATTACTAAAAGAATATTATTCGGATAATTCTGAGGTTGAACTTGTGCTACATGATAAAAATCAAGGAAATTGTAAGTCATTTAATGAGGGGTTGATATTGGCGAAGGGTGAATATATTATTGATTTTGCTACGGATGATGTGATGCTTTTTAATCGGATAGCGGAGCAAATAAAGTGTTTTGAGTCGGATACAGAGACGGGAGTTGTTTATACAAATACTGAATACATAGATGATAAAGGTGCTTTTTTGACTAATCATAGAGCAGAAGGTGATTTATTGCCTAGCGGAAATGTTTTTTCGGAGGTACTAATGAAACACGTTTATGAACCGTCTTCTATTATGGTGCGGAAAAGTGTGTTTGATGAGCTTGGTGGTTATGATGAATCATTGGCTTATGAAGATTTTGATTTTGTATTGCGGTCGAGTAGGTTGACGAAGGTCGCTTACATTCCAAAAGTACTCACTAAGCGTAGGAAAGTGGGGGAGTCTCTTTCTTCTCAATTGACAAAAATAGGCTATAAAAAGATGTTTGAAAGCACTTATCGAGTTTGTGAGCAGGCTCATAATTGGTGTGAGACAGCTGAAGAACTGAAGGCTTGGGATGCCCGTATAAAATACGAGTCTCGACATGCTTATCGCTGTGGTTATAAAGATATTGTAAAGCGGTATATAGGCTTAATGAAGGATAAAAATAGGTTAAAATGGTATCGATTGGGTTTTGAATTACTTACGTTTTGGTAGTAATACCATATTGACTATAATCTACGTCAATTATCTTGTTTGTTTTTCACATTCTCTTCGTTAAAATAATCTACCGTAACTAGTTATGCTAAATTATTTTGCCTTAATAATACAAAAAACAATTCAATCTAGACGCATATTACGATCAAAATGGTATAAGTCCTTGCACGGTCATTAATAGAAAATCTAAACTTTTTTATAATCTAAAAAGTCATATTCTAGTCCAATTTTTTTAATGACTTTGTATAAAGTATTATGAGGAATAATCTTCCTTCCCAAGAAAAAGGGAACAGATGTTAAGTGTTTTTACGAAAATAGTGTTAGATACTCATAAGTGTTAATAACTTTCGAATTTTAAGAAATTTTAATATTAAAATGTGTAAGTTTAATTATTGGAATAAAAATCAATTTAATAAAAATGATGAAGAAAATTTTAGCTTTTGGATTAAGCTTATTTACAACAATATCCTTTTCACAAGATGTAAGCTCTCATATAGTTTCTAGCTGGGGGACTGGGTATAATGCTGAGATAAAAATACAACCTCAAACGGACGTTACAGATTGGTCTGTAACGGTAGAATATAAAGGTACAATTAATAGCCTTTGGAATGGTGTCTATATTGATTCTGCGACCAGTACTTCTGGTATAAGGAGGCTAATAATTACACCAGAAAGTTATAATGCCTCTATAGACTCAGGTGCAACTGTAACGATTGGATTTGGTGCGGCTGTACAAAATGAAACAGAAAATTTAATTGTAAGTATTGATTATACTTTAGACGGTCCAAGTATTACAGGTGATGGTGACACTACTCTTAATGTACCTAACTTGTTTTGGACTGGAAATGGTTCTAAATTATTATTAAATAATCAATATAATAAGGTTGGATTGGGCACTAACAATATGCTTGCTAGTTATCGCCTGTTTGTTTCTGGAGGTATTCTTACGGATAAAATAAAAGTAGCTAGAGAAGGCTCTCCAGATTGGCCAGATTATGTATTTAATGATAGTTATCAATTAATGAAGCTAAGCGAGTTAGAAAAATACATTAACACTCATCATCACTTACCTAATGTCCTCTCTGCTACAGAGGTAGATAAAGAAGGGCAAGACCTTGCAGAGATGAACAGAGTCTTGCTAGAAAAGGTAGAAGAATTGACGCTACATGTTATTAATTTGCAAAAACAGATTAATCGACTCAACGAAGTAAGTGGCAATTAAAAAAACGAATAACATTCTTTGATTTTTTTTTCATTGAGATAATAATTTTAATAAAAATGAGGCGATTTTCGATATTGTGTTTGTTAATAGGTGGTTTGTGGCAAGTAAAAGCCCAAGTACCTTTTTCTAATGGTGGTTTTTCACCTGGAACCAATCCTAATACAAAAGTGACTACTGGTTACGATGTGGACTTACATACGGGAGTGTTAGACGTAACTGTTCCTCTTGCAACAATAGGTACAGCAAGTATGTCTGTACCTATTGGGCTTAATTACAAAGCGAGGGGAGTAAAGGTAGACCAAATAGCTGGTGAAGCGGGCTTAGGTTGGCAAATATACGGCGGGCCTATTATCACAAGAGAGGTAAGAGGATTACCAGATTGTACTAAGAATTGGTCTGGAATAGATGTTGAAAACTTTAACTTTGTAGAGATTAGAACTTCAGGGTTTTTTACTAGATATATTAGGCGCTCAACAGTTTCTAATGGTATTGGGACGTATAATGAGAGATTAAGAGATAGATTTCTAAATAGTGAAATAGGGATGAATCAAATTATCCGAAAAAGTGATTATCATCATGAGTTTCACGATACTGAACCAGATGTTTTTACACTTAATTTACCAAGTGGTTCTGTGAAATTCATCTATGATGACCAAGAAAAAAGATTCAAAAGCTTAGGAGTCTCTAATGTCAAAATAGAATTTGAAATTGGACTTCACACTCCTGATGTTTTTAAAGAATTGGGGTCGTTTACTCATATACCGTATGACGCAAAGGTATTTAAAATTTGGGACGATTTAGGTAATTATTATGAGTTTGCGAAACCTGAACTTACTGTAATTGATGATATATATTCAGGAAGAGTATTTAATAGAGTAGCTTATAATTCCGCTTGGAAAATTACTAAGATGAGAGATGCGTCTAATCGAGAAATTTTATTTAAGTATGATAAAAATTTAATCGTTTATCAAAATCTAGCAGTGACCACACCCAAAGCAATTGCAGAAGGGCAATGGAGACTGGCTTCTCAAGCAGTATATGTGTACCAGGAGTTATTAACTGAGGTAGAATCCCCATTAGAAAAAATAATATTGACTTATGGTAATCATCGCCCAGATTTGACTTTGGGCAAGAAATTAAATAGCGTTGTATTACAAGATAGGTTTAGCGGAAAATTAAAAAATAGCATTGCGTTTAAGTATGACTTTGTTTACAATAATAGTGTGCCAGGGGTGTATGAATGGGGTTTTTCTGCAGAAAAAATAGCTAGGTTAAGTGGTCTATTTGACGAACTTCCTGAAACGGATAAATACCCTCAATATTATATAGAGGGTGATATTGAAAATGCTAATAGTTGGAGAATGTACCTTAGTCAAGTGCAAGAATACGACAATGAAGGGAAGATTGCCAGAAGGCCATACCGTTTTGAGTACAAAAATAAACGTTTACCTAATCGTATATCTTTCCATAAAGATCATTGGGGTTATTTTAAAGAAGTAGAGTATTCTGGAAATCTTGTTTTCCCATTTCCAAAGCAGTATAGCACAGGGAGTTATCCTCTTATCGGAGAAGATATAAGCAATGCACCTACAACTATTTCAGTAGAGGGTTTGTACAAGACCCTAACTACTTTTGCATTAATAGACCGTAATGTTTCCGAAATAGATTGTCAATCAGGCTTATTAAGTGGTATTAAATATCCGTTAGATGGTGAGGTAAAGTTTAGCTATGAATCTAATCGTTTTATTGATCCAACGCTTGGAGAAATATTTGTAGGGGGGCTTCGTGTCAAACAGATTGATGTGATACCTGAAAACAAACAAGATAACACATCAATTATTACTCATTATGAATATGAAGATGGAAAGGCATTTCAGTTGCCTGTATATGATCAAACGTTCACTTCTATCGCTGCTTTAGAAAATATGTATGGAGATGCTATTGGTTATGAAAAAGTAAAAGTTTTTCAAACGGGAAATGGTAAAACAGAATACACTTATCATACACCTCTTAATTACCAAGATTACACAGAAGGAGGCACCAATTCATCTACGCTTAAACCTTTTACCTACTTTAGTCCTAAACAATTACCTAATGGCGACATAGAACCCTATAGTGTCATTGATGACATTAAAACATTTGACGAACAAGGGCATGTTTTGATAGAAACAAAGTATGAATATGAGACAATAGCGATAAATAAAAATGGAGAAATCCAAAAAGAGAGTGCAATATCCATTAGAGATAATGGTAACTCAATACGTTGGAATCAGTACTCACTTTTTATGCAGGTGGCATTAATGCCTAGTAAAGTCATTAATAAAGCTTATTCTCAAGTTGTTCCTAGTCGGTCAGTTACCACAAGTCAAACCACTGAATATACAATAATAGGAGAAAACATGTACACTCGCTCTAGCACATACGAGGGTGCTGATGGAGCGATGGTCAAAACCATGTTTACTTACCCTATTGATTATCCTATTGAGATAGACAATAGCAATTATGACAGTGAAACTTGGGCACTTTATACTGCCCGACAAAAAAGATTGTTGCAAATACCTGTAGAAACCACTACTGAGATTAAGAAGCCACATTGGAATGACTTTAGGCTCGTTGGGTCAACTTTAAATAGTTATGACACCAAAGAGTTATTAGGCTATAACACTATAGAGTTTCCTTCTGGGGAAGACAAAACACCTGTAAACTTGCACTTAAAACAAGTTTATAGTCTTGAGTTAGATAAGGCGATAGACAAGGCGATATTTAACCCTGTATTTATTTCAGGTACACAAGACAAACAATTGACAAGAGACTCACGTTATGCTTTAGAAAGCACTTATGAGCAATACGACCGTTATAATAATTTGTTGCAAGCTACTGGAAGGAGTGGCTTGACAATAGCTAGTATTTGGGGTTATGAAAGAAGTTTACCCATGGCTACCTGTGCAGGTTGTCAAGTAGCTGATTCGGATGAGCTTATAGGAAATGAATTTAGCTATTATGGGTTTGAGTACAATGTAAATGACCAAGACAGAGATTATTGGATGTATACTAGTGAGCATTTCGCAGTAAACGAAGCATATACAGGATTGAAATCTTTTGAAATCCCAGCTGGAGGTAATAGTGGAGAAAGGGGAGTGGTTCATAAAGCTTTTAGACCTTCTGGTCAGCATCATATTTATACCTTCTCGGCAAGAGTGAAAGCAAGTGGACTGGGAGACAATAAAGGGCTAATCCGAATTTATCCATCTCAATTGAGTGATGCTCAGTTTAATACCTTGCCTACTAACATAGTTAAAGAAACTAGGTTTGGGGCAAGTAACGGGGAGTGGCAATACATAGAGGTAGATATTGACTGGGATGAAGTAAGCAATCACAGTACTGTAAGTAATATAGCAGACTATGTGCTGTATTGCGATATCATCAATGAAGACCAATCTACTTCATTTTTTGTAGATGACTTGATGTTTAGGCCAAAGAATGCAATTATATCTTATAACGCTTATGATTTGGTATATGGCATAACATCCAAGACTAGTGCCAATCAAAAAACCTCTCGTTATCAATACGATAGTTTTGGACGAATCCTTACCAAGGAAAACTTTAAAGGGGACCTCACTCATCGTTATCAGTATAGTTTTGGTGAAGAGAAAGCTTATCATGTTCAAATAAGTTTAGACAGAAAACTAGGCACTAAGCATCTATATTATCAGGCAAGCGCTGTATGGCCAATAATAGCAGGTGATGTTGACATTAACCAATTTGAATATGAATGGACATTTATTCAGATTAGAGATGGAGTACCTGTTGTTACCACAAAAAATGGTGTATCAGTAAGTTTAGAAGATGTACATAATGATTACTATACAACAAAGATTTTACTCACTGTGAAACAAGGTGGGGAGATAATTAGCCAAGACAGGCAAATTTTATTAACGGATTTTGTTGAGGAAGCTGTCTTGTCAATTTCATCTCAATGGCGTTGGGTGAACAAAAATACAATACGGTTTGAGGTTAACAATGCAGGGTCTATTAGAGATGTGCGGTGGACTGTAAATGGAGATGCAACGACGACGACCTCACCTATTTATACTTGGGGTATACCTGTAGATTTTAACAGGCTAAACACTGTCCCTTTTGATCTAAACGTGAGGATACATAATAGTGATGATTATCACATAGGACCTACGGCTTTTTTATTGTCGGGGGCAAGTATTAAAGCAACCAAAGTAGGTGATGATTTTGTGTTAGAAGCAGAAGTTGTTGATGATTTTGGAGAGGTACTTAGTTATGAATGGGTGGTAAATGATGTAACCTTAAGTAATCATACTTCGACAATTAGCCTACCAGTACTTAATGAATCGAATTATAACATCGTATTATTAGTGAAAGATGAGGATGGAAAAGTAGTTTTTTCACCTGCGAGGTATACTATATCGGTATCACTCTTAAACCAAGGAAACTAAGCCTCTTGTGAAGATGAAAAAATTATTAATTGGATTATTTGCTATTGGGCTTGTTGTTTTTGTAGACGCTCAGGAGATTGTGTGTAGAGAAGTTGTTAATATTGACAATGTACAGACTTCTTACGAGTATATACACAGCGTAGAATTGGTAGATGGGTTTGAATACGATGCCAATATACAAGATAACGTATTTACAATAACAGAGTCTACTGAATCATCCACTAGCCCCACGGTAACTTTGCTATGTGAGATAGACGAAGCTTATTACACTAGAGTTACTGTTATCAAAAAAGAAGGAATCCAGAGCATTGCAGCAGCAGATGCTTTAGGAGAGGAACATGCCTTACGCTCTACACAATACGTAGATGGCTTAGGTAGAAATATACAAACGATATTACACAGGGTAAGCCCTGCTCATCAGGACATTGTCAAACTATTTGAATATGATCAGTATGGTAGAAAAGAAAATGACTATTTATCTTTTCCCCAAACACCTGGTGCTACAAGCTTTGGTCAAAAAGTGTTTGATAGGCAAAAAAACTACTACAATAGTAATATAAAATTAGAACAGGTAGAAGAATCTGATTATGCTTTTGGTTCGGTAAAATATGAACAAAGCCCATTGAGTAGGATATTAGAAGCGGGAGATGTAGGAGAAGATTGGCAAATAGGTAGTGGGCATACAGCAAAAGGAAAGTTTGATGTGTATAACAAAATAGGAAACTCTATCAGGAAATGGAAGCAAGATACCGAAGGTAACTACTATTCTGACGAGGTATACGGACCTAGGGAATTGACTATAATCAGTACTACGGATGAGCAACACAAACCTGTGGACACTTATATAGATGGTTTTGGTAATATAGTGTACTCTAGGGCATTTGTATCGGCAGGTGGCTCTGGTAACACAGGTGGAGTGACTTATGCCAGTACTTATCACATCTATGATGATTTGCTAAGATTGGTGTACATAATATCTCCTAATGCTGTGGCTAAAATGATGGGTAGTAACCATTGGGTCATAAGAGAAGCAGTAGTAGATGCCAATGATAGCCAACAAGCTGAGGATGCCAATATCACCAAAGAGCTTATACAATCGTATAAATACGATAAAAGAGACCGAGTGATTCATACAAGGATGCAAGGCTCAGAAGCCAATGAATACATTTATGATAAACATGACCGATTGGTAGGGTTTAGGAATGCAGAGCTCGTGGTACAGGACAAATGGTGGTTTGTGAAGTATGACTACCTCAATAGACCCATTATGAATGGTGCTATTGCCAAACCTAATCAAAATCGAATAGAAGTTCAAGCAGAGATAGACCAGCTTTATGGTGAGTTTGTGCAAGGTGACAAAACGTATGAAGAACCTTCAAATACATGGACACATCACTACACACGAAGTAAAACGTTTCCTTCTGTAGGTGAAGAGGTGCTCAACGTTTACTACTACGACAGTAAGGACATTAACCAAGATGGGCAAGCTGACTATAGTATCGATAATCCTAATGAAGAGCGGTTATTGGGCTATATGATTGCTAGTAAGACTAAAATATTAGGTTCCAATAGTGATTTTTTGCTATCAGTTCATTTTTATGATGAATACCACAGGCTTACTACAATGAAGAGTAATAATATACTCAACCTCACAGGCTTACCCGATGCTATGGCGGTAGTGTATAACAATGAGTATGAAGTCAAAACTGTGACCGAAACTCATATGGTAGACGGGGCAAATCACAGTATCAAAACTGGGTTTAGTTATGACCATATGAGTAGACCCACCTCTAGTTTTGTACGCATTGATAATCATCCAGTACAAAAAGTATGTAGCTACCAGTACAATGAGCTAGGGATGTTGATAGAGAAAAACTTGCACCTCAATAACGGTGTTGCCATGCAGTCTATCGATTATGCTTATAACATACGAGGTTGGTTGACCAAGATCAATGACTTGAGCTTACAGAAAACAGATTACCAAGAAGACCTGTTTGCCCTAGAACTGATGTATAACAAACCCAATGCAGGTATAGCTGGTGCTAATGCTCGGTATGATGGCTTGCTATCTGGCGTGATTTGGAATACCAAACACCAAACTTTTTCTGACAACCCTCAGCGACAAAGAAGTTATACCTACCAGTATGATGGACTTAATAGACTCACCGCCGCCAATTATGTAGCACAAGACAATGCAGGCAATTGGACTACAGAGCAGGGTGGTTACAACACCAGCTATGCTTATGACCTTAACGGCAACCTCACCAGACTAAAACGCTACGAGCAAGCAGATAAAAACACAGCAGCAGTACTCATAGATGACTTGATATACCGCTACCAAGATAACCAAGGCAATAGCACTGGCAATAGAACCTTTAGCATTGTAGACAATAGTCAAAATATACATGGATTTAGGGCATTTACTAGTAACAATTATATATTTGACAAGAATGGTAATACTACCTATGACCCGAGTAATAGCGTAAGCATACAACACTCAGCCTTGCTTAACTTACCTACCAGACTGAGTACTAATACAGCAAACCTGTCAATTATCTATGCAGCTAGTGGCAAGAAGTTAGGGAAAGTACACCGTACTATGGTAGGTGTGACTTCAACGCATTATATAGGTGGGTTTGTGTATGAAAACAGAAAATTAAGTTACCTGAGTATGGCTGATGGCAGGGTGTTGTTTGCCTCAACGGGCACTCAAATAGAATACGAGTACCACATCAAAGACCACTTGGGCAATACACGAGTAACCTTTAAGCCTGGTGTAG
>CAZEGV010000006.1:0-63343 GCA_964511645.1 uncultured Cytophagales bacterium | reverse complement strand
CCTCGATATTGCAAAAAACAATTCAATCTAAATTAGACTCATATTATAGTTAAAATGGTATTAGTTATAAAACGACACCCAACTCAAAAGTATTTGGTAACAAAAAAAGGAGGTTTAATAAATCTCCTTTTTCCCTTTACAATTCACAAAAAAAACTACCTTGCTTTATTTACTGCCTCAAGGTAAGCTTGAGCAGAAGCGTATATGACATCTGTATCAGCACCAAATCCATAGCTAAACATCCCGTCTTTAGAGATTTGAATATGTACTTTTCCAAAATCATCCGAACCACCTGTTACGGCTTGCACAAGGTACTCTTCTAAACGCACCTCTTTTTTCATTATTTTGTCTATTGCTTTTTTTGCAGCATCCAAAGGTCCATTTCCGTGAGCTTCTGCTTTGTATAATTCCCCATCTATATTAATAGTAATTTTAGCATCAGATGACTGTTTATTGGTGCTATTTACTTCAAAATCAACAATCCTAAGTTCCCTAACTGTTACTTCTTTGCCAATCAACTTCAACAAATCATCATCTGTGATGTCTTTTTTGGAATCTGCTAATTTCAAGAATTTTTGATAAACTTCATCCAACTCGTCTTTAGAAATGATAATTTTCAATCTCTCTAAATGATGTTTTAACGCAGCGCGACCGCTACGAGCTGTCAAAATGATTGATGACTCTGGATAGCCTACATCTTTAGGATTGATAATTTCATAGTTTTCTCTATTCTTCAATACACCATCTTGGTGAATCCCTGATGAATGTGCAAAGGCGTTACGGCCTACAATTGCCTTATTAGGCTGTACAGGCATACGCATCAAACGTGTAATCATTTTACTAACGCCATATATTTTGGTTGCGTCAAGGTCTGTACGTAAACCCAATACTTCTCCGTGGGTTTTAATGACCATTGCAGCTTCTTCTATAGAGGTATTACCTGCACGCTCACCTATTCCATTTACTGTTACTTCTATTTGTCGAGCACCGTTCTGAATTCCTGCAATCGCATTAGCAGTAGCCAATCCTAAGTCATTATGACAATGACAGGATAAGATGGCTTTATCAATATTTGGCACATTATTCATCAAATAAGCCATTATTGCACCATATTGCTCTGGCAAGCAATAACCTGTAGTATCTGGGATGTTTACAACATCTGCACCATTAGCAATTACAGTTTCTACCAATCTTGCCAAAAACTCTACATCGGCACGTCCAGCGTCTTCACAAAAAAATTCTACTTGCTCTACTTTATTTTTAGCGTACTTAGTTGCCCAAGCTGCTTTTTCCAAAATAGTTTCGTGTGTTGTACGTAATTTATGTTTGATGTGAATGTCGGAAGCACCAATACCTGTATGGATACGCCCTACCCTAGCATATCTAAGTGAATCGGCAGCACAGTCAATGTCTTTTTGTACAGCACGAGTCAAAGCACATATCACTGGATTGGATACTGCTTTAGACACTTCTATAATAGAATTAAAATCCCCTGGACTAGAAATAGGAAAACCTGCTTCAAGGATATCTACCCCCATCTCTTCTAAAGCTAAGGCTATTTCAATTTTTTCTACTGTATTTAACTGACACCCTGGTGCCTGCTCTCCATCTCTCAAAGTTGTGTCAAACACATATACTTTATCTGCCATCTATATTATTATTTTTGATATAAAAAAATCGACCATCCTATTTGTAGTAGAATGGTCGATTTTTAATTACTTTATATACACCACACTACGCTCTATTGTAAAAACAGAAGACGGTTTATGAGGGCGTTATATGAACGATTTGTGTACATTTTATAATACAAAGATATGATTTTTTTCTAAATAAACACAAGATGCCTTTTAGAGAAATTTAATTTCTTTAAAAAAGATATTTTGTCTGGGCTAATTTAATCTATTTCATCAGTTACACATCCTTCTGATGCGGATTTAACTGTAGCAATATATTTTCTAAGCACACCATTTGTAGCTCTATACGCTGGCTTAGACCATAGACTACGTCTTCTGTCTATTTCAGATTCATCTAGTAATAAGTCTAGTTTATTATTAATAGCGTCTATTTTAATCATATCACCATTTTGCACCAAGGCAATCAATCCCCCTTCTTGTGCTTCTGGCGTAACATGACCTACTACAAAACCGTGAGAACCTCCAGAAAATCTTCCGTCAGTAATCAGTGCTACGCTTTTGCCTAGTCCAGCCCCCATTACCGCAGCTGTTGGCTTAAGCATCTCTGGCATACCTGGTGCTCCTTTAGGTCCAGAATATCTAATGACAATTACTTCTCCTGCTTTTACTTCTTCTCCAATACCTTTTATGGCAGCAAACTCATCATCATATACACGAGCAGGTCCTTCAAATACTTCTCCTTCTTTTCCAGTTACTTTGGCTACAGATCCTTCTGTAGCTAGGTTGCCATACAAAATTTGTAAATGTCCTTCTGGTTTAATTGGATTTTCTAATGGTAAGATAACATCTTGTCCTTCTGGAAACCCAGGTACATCTGCTAAATTTTCTGCTATTGTTTTTCCTGTTACAGTTAAACAATCACCATGTAACAAGCCATTATCTAGTAAATATTTCATTACTGCTGGTACACCACCAATTGCATGGAGGTCTTGCATGAGGTATTTTCCTGAAGGTTTAAGATTGGCTAAAAATGGGGTTTCATCAGCGAATTTTTGAAAATCATCTAAAGTTAGTTTTACATTTACTGATTTTGCCATGGCTATCAAGTGCATTGTTGCATTGGTAGACCCACCCAAAATCATTAAAATACGCAAAGCATTTTCAAAAGATTTACGGGTCATGATATCACGAGGTTTGATGTCTTTTTCCATCAAATTACGGATAGCATCTCCTACTTTTAAGAGTTCAATTTTTTTCTCGTCACTTACCGCAGGATTAGATGATGAGTAGGGCAAACTCATACCTAATGCTTCTATAGTAGAAGACATTGTATTGGCAGTATACATGCCTCCGCAAGCACCAGGCCCTGGTATTGAGTTTTGAATAATCCCTTTGTAATCTTCATCAGAGATACTGCCTTTTAGCTTAGAGCCATAAGCTTCAAATGCTGATACAATATTCAAATCTTCTCCTTTCCATTTTCCTGCTTTGATTGTGCCCCCATATACCAAAATCCCTGGTCGGTTAAGTCTCCCCATTGCTATCATGGCTCCAGGCATGTTTTTATCACAACCTACGATTGGCACTACTGCATCATAATATTGTGCATTAACTACTGTTTCTATAGAGTCGGCTATAATGTCACGAGATACTAACGAAAACTTCATTCCTTCTGTACCGTTAGAAATACCGTCAGAAACTCCTATCGTGTGAAAGATAAGTCCAATAAGCCCAGAATCTTGTACGCTAACTTTCACATCCTCAGCAAAGCTGTTGAGATGCATATTACAGGGATTTCCTTCATAACCTGTGGATACAATGCCTACTTGTGCTTTGGACATGTCTTTTTCGTCTAAGCCTACTGCGTATAGCATCGCTTGTGAAGCAGGTTGAGATTCGTCTAGGGTAATTGTTTTACTATATTTGTTAATTTCTACACACATAATGATTGAATTATAAATGTTACGAAAAATCTTTACCTGATCGATGTCTTGGTTTAGATTTTAGAACACAAATCTAAACATTTTATCTAAAAAAATATGAATTAAGCGAATGAAAATATAATGACATAACTTAATTCTAGTAATGACTGTTTACAATTCGATAAGGGGGTTCCAAAAAATATTTTGAAAATTGACTACTTGCTCATCAAGTACTTTGATGCCTTCTGCTTCTAATAGCTCTTGCATACGGGTAGGTGTAGCAAAATGTGCTTTCCCTGTTAGTAAGCCATTTCTGTTGACTACTCGATGTGCTGGCACTTTAGGATTGCTATGGGCAGCATTCATTGCCCAACCAACTAATCTCGCACCACTTTTCATGCCTAGATACTCGGCAATAGCACCATAAGAGGTGACCCGTCCTTTGGGGATAAGCTCTGCTACTTGATGGACGTCGTTAAGGTAATTACTTTTTGACATTTATGACTTTAGCACTTAGTGCTGATTTTTTGATGGCTGCCGCATAATCTACTTCGGCGATTAGTTCATACATTCCGATAATAGTAGCGGTTGATTTGTCATCTGCTTTGAATGCGTACATCTGCATTTTCATTTTTTTACCTTCTATCATAGCAGTCCCAATTGCGTATAAGTATTCCTGTCCGTTATGCTGGAAACTTCCTTTTTCTTCTACAGTAATCCCCTTTTCTTGTTTGTCTTTATTAAACTTTATTTTTATCTGTTCAAACGTTTTGGCTTCAACTTTTGTTTTGAGGATTGCCATTGGTTTTTGAGACATATACATCCCGCCTATTTGTTGCGGAAATAATTTTTTATCTATGTCTATTGTGATGTTTGATTGGTTCACTCCAAAAAGTTCTCCCATAATTTCTTTTTGCTCTTCTGTTAACCCTTCTTGTTGGGCGTAAGATGAGAGGTTAAAGAATATTAAACTGACGAATAATAAAATTATTTTTTTCATAATATTTATATGTTTTTTTCTAATTGTTTGATTAATACTGATAAGTCTTTAGGGTAAGGTGCAACGAAGTTACACATTTCTCCTGATAAGTCTTGGAAAGAAACTTCTGCTGCGTGTAGGGCTACTCGTTGCATAATAGGTCTTTCTTCAGTGTCTTTTTTAAGGTTAAATTTCTTTTTTAATTGAGAGAGAAAAACGGGTTCTCCGCCGTATATGATATCTCCTGCGAGTGGTGCTTTTAGGTATTGAGCGTGTACCCGTATTTGATGCATTCTTCCTGTGAGTGGTTTGCAATGGATTAGGGTATGTCGTTTGTAGAGTTTTACGGTTTTGATTTTGGTTTGAGAGGTTTTCCCTTTTTCAAAGTCTATGACTACTTTTCCTCTGGAGGTGGTTCTTAAAGGCATGTCTACTTGAATATCTTTAAATTCATGTAAGCCATCTACTACTGCATGGTAAATCTTGTCTACTGTGCGGTGTTCAAATTGCATAGAAAGATGTCTGTATGCTGTTGCGTTTTTGGCAATAATAATTATGCCTGATGTTTCTTTATCGAGGCGATGACAGACTTGATAGTCATCATTGTAGGATTTGGTGAGCTGAATAATACTATTGGCTTCATGTCTGTCATCCAGAGAAGAGACAAAGGGTGGTTTGTTTAAAACAAAATAAGCTTCTGTCTCACCTATAACGAGAGATTCAAAACTGATTTTTGATTTTTTCATAGTTTTAATTTTATTAAAATCACAGCGATAGCTGTGATGTGGCTTAGGGATAGAAGTGGAAATCCTTTCCGATTTTTCATCGGGAAGATTGGAACGGATAGCTCGACCCCACGAGCTTGCCTTTTTGGCGAGTGGGGGGAGCTCCTAATAATTTTTATTTTCCTTCAAATATTTTTGCTAGAGATTTTTCTAGTTCTTGTCCTCTTAAGTTTTTGGCTACGATTGTTCCGTTTTCGTCAATCAATAGCATAAATGGAATTCCTCGTACTCCATAGTCTCTTGCGGCGGTTGATTGCCATTTGTTAAGTTGGGATACGTGGTACGGCCAAGTCATATTGAATCGGTCAATGGCGGTTTTCCATCGTGAAACGTCTGTATCTAAAGAGACGCTAAAGATTTCGAATCCTTTGTTGTGGTATTTGTTGTAGGCGGCTACTACGTTTGGCATTTCTCGGATGCAGGGACCACACCAAGATGCCCAAAAATCTAATAAGACCACTTTTCCTTTGAGTTCTGATAGTTTGTAACTTGTTTTTCGGTCTGGTGATAAGGCTGATATTTCTTTGATTGGATCGCCTATATCTACGGGGAATTTGGACATCCAAGCTTTTGCATAAATAGATTTCGGGTATTCGTTTAGGTATTGTCGGGCGTATTGTTTTGCAGTTGTCATGTCAAAGTTGGCGATGGTAGCAATGGCTGTTTCGTATACAACTTCTCTGTTTTTCGATTGTTTTGGGGCAAGTATGAGTAGTCCATCCATCTCAGGGATTAGATTACTACTGTTGAGCTGAGAGACTTGCAAAAAGTAGGTGTTGATTTTTCGAGACAGGAATGTCCCTCTAGTAAATCTCTCGTCCTTAAAGTCTGCGGCTTGTAGGTATTTGTCTTTATTGTTTTCGTCTAATGCTAATAACTTACAAACGTCTTTGAGGAAAGGGCTTTTTACTTTTTCTGCCAATAAATGGATGTATTTATTGTGTGCGAGTTGTAGCGAATCCCAAGACTGTCTGAGGTTTGTGATTTGCGTATTGTATGCTTGGGGGTTGGTTTGCCTTAGAGAGGCTATTTGTGTAGCGGAAGTGTTAAGTGCTTGTGCTTGCTGGTCAAAACTTTGGTTATGTCCTCGGTACAAGTCGTATTCGATAGTGGCTTGAGAACCGTCTTTTATAGCGTTTAACCGCAGAGTAGGGGATAGCTTTAACGAGAAAATAATTTCTTCTCCTTCTAATATTACTGGTAGAGAAGTGTTTTTATATCCTAATTCGTACATTCCCGTAGGGAATTGCTGACTGAATTTGAATTTCCCTTTTTTAATTTCAGCAGAGTCAACCAGTACCAAGTAGTGGTTAAAATATTGGCTAATGTATATTTTTCCTGTTAGGTCTTTTTCTTCTGTTATTCCTTTTACTTTGGTTTGTGCTACGGCTGTTTGCAGTGCAACTACACAGAGTAGTAAGTTTATGATTTTTTTCAACATTATTTTACTTTATTTAATTTATATTTAAGATTTTTGTATGCTTTTATATCAAGCTCTACTGCTCCTACAAACATTTTGGCTCTCACTTTAAGAGGTACATGATTTTTGTCGTCTGATAAGTAAAACTCTATTGCATCTTCTCCTTCAAATAGGTCATTGTCAGGCATTATTGGTGCTAGTTTTATAGCGTGTATTTTCCCATATTTGGTACGTACTTTTGTTTTTCCTTTATAAACGATTTCCATATCAAATAGTTGGTCTTCAAAGAATGCTTTGATACGTACTTTGTCTCCTTTATTTTTAGAACTCCAGTCGATATTACGTAGGTAATAGAATCCAGAGATGATATCATGTACGTTAGTCGGTACAGAGAATTCGTTCACTTTTTTCTCATCGTGTCGGTTAGTGTGTAACACTTTTATTTTTTTGGTAGCAGGGTAGAAAAATACGTCTTCTTTTAGATAGTAATTTCCTTCTTTTACTTCTCTAAAGAATTTACGAGGGGTTAATGATTCAGTGTCTACATAGGACCTAAAAAAGTCGTCGATCTTAAGTATTCCTCTAAAGACCCCTACTGAAGATCCTATCACATCCATTCTGTAAGTCTTTTTGTTTTTTACGGTATGTAATGTTTTATCAACTTTAAGTGTTGCTACTCCTGCATTAAAAATCCCATAATGCAGGCGATAAGTCAAGACTTCTCCTTTATCAAAAGCAAAGTTTGTTATGTGGGTTTTGTTCTGACCTATATCGCTCGTAAAACTAAACAGTCCGAACGCTATTGCTGTTATGTATATTAATTTTTTCATATCCTTATAAACTTGGTGACAGTTTACATAAAAACAAAATCTATACCAAACATAGGTAAAAGATTAAATTTTAAAATTGTTATTTATTGATTAATCGACTTCTTTTCTCTTTTTTTTGTAAAAAAGGTGATTTTAGACTATATTTTTATTGTAAAACGGATACATGTGTCTTTAGTTTTTATTGCAATTATGTTATAACTATATTAAGATCATTGTAAGTTGAGTAGTTTATTTTTCTAAAATTTTGTATCTTTATGCTATGCAAAAAATAAGTTGCCAAAGCTTTGCAGATAGTACCTGCAACCCAAGAACGAGAAAAATTAAAGCCCCATTTTTTTAACAGATAAATAGTTTACTTGATTGGGACTCTATTGATGTGATTATTAAAACTCATTATCATAAAGGAAAAAGTGTTACGGGAAAGCCCTCTTATAATGGCTTGTTGCTTTTTAAAGCCTGTTTGTTAAGCACATGGTATGGTTTTAAGCGATTATGAAATAGAATCAACGATAGTTTATCATTTAGTATTTTTTGTAACATGAGTATGGAAGATATATCACCAGACCATAGTACAATTAGCCGATTCAGAACAGCTATGATTAAAGCTAATGTCTATGAAAAGTTATTTTCAGACATCAACAAAGATAGAACAATATGCCATCATTGTTAAAATAGGGTTTTATACCATTTTGATTTAATATGGTAAGTCCTTGAATGTACCCTACCCTTCTTTCTTCAGCTGATACTTCCTACGAATATTATTAATCAAGAATAACTTCTGCTGTGTAAAGCTATCAGGGTGAACTTGTTCAAAAACTTCTTTCAACTCAGTATACAGTTCTTTTTCTTTTAGCAGAAAGGCAGAGGCGTCTATTTTTTTAGCTTCGCAATAAACTTCAAATGTAATCTCTGTTTCCATTTCTAATTAAAAAAACAACAATATCACATAAATAACAAGAGCTACAATTGCCATATATGTAAACCTCTTTAAGATCTTTTTTTCAAAAGTCCAAGCAAACTCCCACTGGCGAAGCACAAATCCCCAAAAGAGCAGTGCCAGTTGATAAAGAGGCATAAAAAACATTATATATAACAAAATATATTTAATAAAGTCGAGTGTAGTCTCGCCCTTGCTAATGTCAAAATATGCAAACAATGGTTTCTTCATCCACACAGAGGACGTACCCGCCAAAGAAAACATCACCAATACCATGATTACATCTAGGTTTGTCTTAAGGTTCCAACGTTGTTTTAGTTTCTCAAGCATCTTTAAGTAATTTATTAATGTCTTTATCTTTTAATTCATCTAATGTAAGGAATTGCTCCCAAAACAAATCTTCTGGCACTCCACCAGACAAAGTTATTTTTTCTTGTTTTACAGGATGTAAAAAATCCAATTGCCTAGCATGAAGATTGATTGACGCATCAGGGTTAGGTTTTGAAAAACCATATTTAATATCCCCACGAATAGGACTCCCGATAGCTGATAGTTGGGCTCTTATCTGATGAGACCTTCCTGTAATTGGCTTCACCTCTAGCAACCAATGATCATTCAATTTCCCTAGTATTTTATATGTTAATTCAGCACGTTGAGCTCCTTCTGTTTCTTCATCAAAAGTTTGTACAACATTCTTTTTTGTGTCCTTTATAATCCAGTGGATAAGCTTATCCTGCTTTTGACGAGGTTTTTTCTTCACAACAGCCCAATAAGTTTTATAAAGTTTCTTATCTCTTAATAAGCGATTCATTCGCTCTAATCCTTTGGACGTACGGGCAAAAACAACTAGACCACTTACAGGACGATCAATACGGTGTACCACACCACAAAAGACATTCCCTGTTTTCTTGTACTTATTGCGAATATAATCACGCACATACTCTACAAGTGGTTTATCTCTTGTACTATCTCCTTGTACAAGCACTCCACTCCTTTTGTTAACCACTATAATGTGATTATCTTCGTATTCAACTTTAAATAATTGTGCCATCAATAACTTTCTTTTTCATTAGGGAAATCTCCCGATTTCACATCAACCACATATTGTTCTACAGCGTCATTCATCACAGCATACAGCTCTGCATACCTACGCAAAAATCTTGGGGAAAAGTCTTTGTTAATCCCTAACATATCATGGATAACCAATACCTGACCATCTGTACCATTTCCTGCACCAATCCCAATAACAGGGATTGCTAATTTTTGAGAAATCTCAGTAGCCAATTTTGCTGGTATCTTTTCTAGCACTAAAGCAAAACAACCCATTTCTTGCAAAGCAAGAGCGTCTGCCATTATCTTTTTTGCCTCCTCTTCTTCCGTAGCACGCACAGCATAAGTCCCAAATTTATATATAGACTGTGGAGTCAATCCCAAATGTCCCATAACAGGGATTCCTGCACTTAATATTCTCTTGATAGATTCTTCTATTTCTTTTCCGCCTTCTAGCTTTACCGAATGTGCTTCAGACTCTTTCATAATCCTAATAGCTGACCGTAATGCTTCCGAACTATTACCTTGATAAGACCCAAAAGGCATATCTACCACAACCAAAGCCCTGTCAGCAGCTCTCACAACCGACTTTGCATGATAAATCATAATATCCAAAGTGATAGGGACAGTTGTTTCATAACCATGAATAACATTAGAGGCAGAATCTCCTACAAGGATTACATCTATGCCTGCACCATCCACAATCTTCGTCATTGAATAATCATACGATGTAAGCATAGAGATTTTTTCTCCCTCCTCTTTCATCTTCCAAAGTGTGTGCGTAGTTATTTTTTTTATGCTTTTTTTAGCTGTAGACATCGGTGGTTAATTAAATTCTTCGCCTATTAAAGTGTAAAACTACTAAATTTAGTATAGTTTTTGTTGTAAAATATGTATTATCGCTAAGAATGAAGAAAAGACGCAAAATAAAAGGATGGTTATGGTGGGGAATTTTACCAATTAGCCTACTTCTAGTCATTATTATTTGTGACACTTTAGTAAAACACACAGCTAAAAAAAGAGAATATACAAACATCAACGATATTTGTTATAACAAAGTAGGTCTACTACTTGGTACAGCCAAAAGAGTATCTAACGGGCAAGAAAACTTATACTTTAAATACCGTATAGATGCAGCTGTAAAATTGTTTAACGCAAAAAAAATAGACTATATCCTAGTAAGTGGAGACAATAAGGTAAAATCATATAATGAGCCTAGAGATATGATGCAATCCTTAATCAAAAGAGGAATTCCAGAAAATAAAATCATATTAGACTTTGCAGGATTCAGGACTTTAGACTCTGTACTTAGGGCCAGCAAAGTATTTGGACAAAATAAATTCACCGTAATCTCTCAAAGATTCCATAATGAACGAGCATTATTCATTGCTCATCACAACGGGTTGGACGTAATGGGATTTCATGCCAAATCAGTACCAATCAAATATGGATTCAAAACACACATAAGAGAATACCTAGCAAGAGTAAAAGCTGTTTTGGACATTGTGTTAAACAAACAAGCTAAATTCTATGGTGACCCTATCTTTATCGGAAAATAACCACAAAACACAACAATTCACTTGAAAACCCCTTCCCTTCATATTGTTGTGTCAGTCATTATTTTTATTGCACCTTTTTTAGGCATAATCGCTGTAGCACCCTTGTTTTTACAAAAAAGTGTATTAATCCATCAATCATCCCCAGTCTTATTAATTTTAATCTCTTTCCTCTTGGCTATAACAGTAGGAATAGGTTTCTTATCTTCCACTCTTATGGCAATACTATGCAGTTACTTTTACAATGCTACTGGTGGTGTTATTGCTTTATTAATTTATATGACCTCCTGTGCTATCGGATATTATATTGCTTACGTTAATGCGAATTTTTTCACAAAAATATTATACAAAAAAAAGGGTATAAAAGATTTAATCCAAGTAATTAAAGATGACAAATACACACTCATCCCATTACTTAGGCTATCTCCAATACTGCCTTTTGCTTGGTGTAATTACTTACTAGGCGTATTAAAGTTCGATTTCAAATCTTACATGGTAGGCAGTATGATTGGAATGATCCCCAGAATGGCTTTATCTATCTGGATAGGTATGGAGCTAAGTAACCTAGCCGAAATATCTAATTTATCAGGAGTCTCTTATTATCAATATTCTATCCTATTTTTAATTACCTTTAGCTTTGTAGGCTTAGCTTGGTGGGGAAAACAGAAATACAACTTGGTTATAAATGGATACTAAAAATACAACGATTATTAAAAAATGGGCTAAATGGACTTTAGTTTTCATTAGCTTATTCACAATTGCACATGCTTATAACACTAGCCAACTCAAGTTCAAATATGATTTTAATGATTTTTTTCCAAAGTCAGATAGTGCTTATTCTTTTTTTGAGAATCACGTAGAACGGTTTGGGAAGGACAATAATTACATCATGCTTGCCATCAAAAACAATGCTGGAATTTTTGATATAGACTTTCTTACTAAAGTCAAAAGATTAAACCAAGAATTATCTCAAATAGACAGTATAACAAATGTATTTTCTCCTCTTGAGGCTAAAAGTCTAATTATCCAACAAGACCCCATCTTTAGAACAGAGGTTCCATTTGAAATTCCTTTTTTTCACCTAGATCAACCCCAAAGAATAAAAAAAGACAGTATTTACATTTATACTCACCCAGAGATGATAGGAACAATCATTTCAAAAGACGCTAAATCCATTTTATTACTCATCAATATTACAGATGATGTCAAAGAGGAAGTCTCAACAAAATTAGTAGCCTCAATCCAACAACACATCTCAAAATACAAATTTGACGAAACCCACCTAGCAGGAAAAACAATAGCCGAAACTTCTTATATATCACGGATGCTTATTGAACTTGCTATCTTTGTATCCTGTGGGTTAATCTTACTTATTTTCTTTTTGTATATCGCCTTTCGTTCTACCTGGGGTATCATTTTACCATTAACGGTAGTATTACTATCCGTTATCTGGACGATGGGTTCAATGTCTTTATTAGGTAATGACTTAGACATTATGTCCCTTATGATTCCAACTATTATTTTTGTAGTCGGGATGTCAGATGTCATTCACCTTACTTCTAAATACTTAGATGAGCTACGTAGCGGATTAAATAAAGAAGAAGCTTTAGGCAAAACACTTAAAGAAGTAGGATTGGCAACACTCCTCACCTCTATTACTACTGCCTTAGGCTTTGTTACTTTACTATTTACAGAAATTAGACCTATTCAATTTTTTGGGATTCATACAGCAATTGGCGTTATGTTAGCCTACCTACTAGCCTTTACATTCTACCCGGCCATTTTATACTTACTACCTCCTCCAGTCTCTCTACAGAAAAGAAATAACTCTTATTGGACAAAACGCCTACATCAGTTATTCTTATGGACATTAAACCATCGTAAAATAATAATGATTTTTTATATCCTTATCACAGGATTATCTATTTGGGGGGCAAGTAAAATAAGCAACACAGCCTACTTGATAGACGAAGTTTCGGACAAAGACCCTCTCAAGAAAAACTTTGAATACATGAGCGAAAACTTCTCTGGGGGAAGACCTTTTGAACTATCTATAAAAGTAAAAGAAGGAAAACTTTACACACCAAAAGTACTAAAGTCACTAGCCGAAATAGAAAAATTACTCGACAGTACATTCTATTTAAAAAACCCTAGATCAATACTCTCTGTTGCTAAATCACTAAACAGAGCATATAATGGAGGTAATCAATTATATTATTCCCTTCCAAAAAACAAAAGGAATTTTAGGAAAATATCACAAAAATTAAAACTCCTAGAAAGAAAAGGAGAAATTGCTATGCTAGTAGACAAAGAAGGGCATTACCTCAGACTGATGGGAAATGTACCCGATATGGGAAGCAGTGAATTTCAATCCAAAAAACTATTATTTGAAAACATTAAATCACAATACCCTAACCTAGAACTCACCATCACAGGAAGTGCCGATCTCATTGACAAAAGCAATATTTATCTATCTCAAGACATGATAAAAGGACTTTTTGTGGCATTTATCGCCGTAGCCTTAATCATGGGGTTATTATTCAAATCTATCCAAGCCATCATTATTTCTTTAATCCCTAATATAATACCCTTACTCATGATAGCAGGAGTAATGGGGTTTTTAGGCATCAGGCTCAATATATCTACCGCTATTATCTTCACAATAGCCTTCGGAATCGCCGTAGATGACACCATTCACTTCATGAGTAAATTCAAGTTGCAACTATCCAAGGGTTATGCCGTTGCCCCTGCCATCAAAACCACTTTTCTTACCACAGGAAAAGCAATTATAGTGACTTCTATTATCCTCGTAGCAGGGTTCTGTACGTTGATGTTGTCTAGTTTTAACGGTATGCGTTACACAGGATTCCTAATCAGCCTTACATTGATATTTGCCGTCCTATCTGACTTATTACTAATCCCTTTACTGATTATCTACCTTTACCCTAAAAATAAAAAAACTAATAGTTAACCTCTACTAAGTACAAACCCTTAGGCACAATTGCAGTAGAAGCCTCTCTCCTATCCTTTGCTTTTATTATATCTTCAAAATCAGACACGGATATACTCCCCCTCCCTACCAAAAACAAAGTCCCAACAAGTGTCCTTACCATCCCTCTCAAAAAACGATTTGCCTTAACATAAAAAGTAAGTGTTTTATCATCCTCCCAATACCAATACGCCTCACTAACTGTACAATCAAACGTTTTCACTTGCGTTTTTACCCTGCTAAAAGACTGATAATCTATGTGATTTAATAAAATACTTGCCGCCTCATTCATCTTTTCTACATCCAACTTTCCTGAATGCACTAAACAATAAAATTCTTTCCCAAAAGCATTTTTCTCAAACTGAACCCTGTACCTATAAGCCCTACTGATAGCCGAATACCTTACATGAAAATCATCCGCAACTTGCTTTATATCGTGTACAGCAATATCAGTAGGTAAAACAGCGTTCACCCCATTCAAAAAACGGCTAGGGAGGTTTGTTTCAAAATCAAAATGAGCAAACTGCTGTTCGGCATGCACACCAGTATCCGTCCGCCCACTTCCCGTCACTTTTATTTCTTTTTGCAAAACTACCCCCAAAGCTTTATTGATTTCAGCCTGTACAGTATTCGCATTAGGCTGTATTTGCCAACCGTGGTAATTTGTTCCTTTATACGAAAGTGCTAATAAGTATCTCAATTGTTTGGAGGTGATTCGCCGAAATCTTAACTTAGGCAAAAATACAAATATTATGTTACAAAGACCTCAGACATTACTTTTAATCACAGCAGTTGCACTACTTGTCACCTCACTTTTTCTACCTATTTGGCAGATCAATACCCAACATCTTAACTTTACACTCACAGCATTCAATAGCACTTCTACCCTTTCAGGACAAGAGCCCAATTCCAGAAACCTAGTTTATATGGGGTTTCTTGTTGTTTTTGCAATCATCGGAGGTATTTATACCATAACTAAATACAATAATCGTTCACTTCAAATGAAGCTTTGCTCAGTAGTAAATTTATTAATCGGTGCTCACCTGATTTTATTTATGATGATGGTAATCCCTGCGGCACAAAAAGAAGTACAACTAGAAGGAAGTATCTCTTGGGGATTTTTCTTACCCATTGGGGCATTTGTACTTAACCTTATCGCCAAACTTTTTATCCGTAAAGATGACAACCTCATCAAATCGGTAGACAGAATCAGATAAACTTCAGACCAAGTAGTTATGATTACATTATCGTAGCTACTTATTGTTATTTCAACCTTTGTACCTTGGGGCTTCCATCACCTAGCTTCACTTCGTTACGCTAGGTGATGTCGGGCTTTCCACTATATCTTTTTTGTTTTTTGACATTTCACCAAACTCAATGTAGTACCAAAAAACAAAAAAGGATGCCGTTTCAATCCCTAAGCCACAGGCTTCGCCTGGTTAAAAAAAAAGACATAAAAAAAACCCTTACTCAATAAAGAGTAAGGGTTTTTTTTATGTAAGTTATTCACTATTTACCAGCAGAAACTACTGGATATTTCACATCAAAAGTAATAGAATCATTATTATCATCCACAGCTGTAGTAACATTTACATCTGTGATTTTCATCGCTACATATTTTCCAGCAGCTGTTTTAATAACATATGAATCTCCCTGAGAGTATACGTCTGAAACAGTTACCTTGGTACCAGCATATAAATCTTTGATTGCTTTTTCATTAGTAGCTGCATCAAACTCTGCACTAGTGATTTTTACCATAGTAGCACCATTCTCAACTTCAAATTTTTGCGTGTACGACCCAGCCAACAATCCCTTGTCTTGAATATCACCAGTTACATCAGCAGAAGCAACAGAATCTAATCCATCAAAATCATAAGAACCTTTTTTAGCTCCACTAAAATTAAAAATCATTTGAGCAGACTTAGTAGTCAATGTAGCAGAAGGAACTTCTGTAGTTACAGTTACTGACTTAGTAGCTGTTAATCCAGCTTTATCAGTTACTACAAATTTATACACCGTTGCTGTTTCAGTTGAAGAAGCAGTAATAGCTACTTTGTATTCTGTTCCTTTATTAACATTAAACGGATTAGTTTTAGCTTTTCCATTTACATTAACTCCGTTAATAGCATTTCCATTCATAAACACTTTTACAGTCTTTACGTTTTTATCTCCTGCATCTGTTACAATCACAAACTCTAATGCAGTACTTGGAGTAACAGTAACATCACCTGTGGTAGCACCTGCATTGTTTCTTAAAACAATAGACGGCCCTACTGGTGCTACTTCTTCATCATCTGATCCTTTACAACCCGTCATAAACAAAGTCATAGTCGCTAATAAGCTTACTAATAATACATTAATTTTTTTCATCTTTTTATTTTTTTATTTTATAGAACAACAAATTTAGTACTAAGTATTGCAAAAGCCAAATAAATACTAGGGATTTTACCCAAACACTTTACAAATCAAGTAATTGTCTCGTTTAAGCTACATCAACTGAGCTTCCAAAAAAGCTTTCTCCTCTCCTAGAGAAACGGGAATCTTCTCCATCTTAGTTAAAATAGTCCGTAAAAAAAACTGATGAGACTCACTATCTACTGTAAAAGGTTTATGCGCTACAGCTCTCAAAATATCTTCAACTCTTTCTATTACCTTCAGAGTATCTAACCCCATGTAAGTAGCCAAAAACTTTTCGACAATATACTTCTTTGCCTTATCCGAAGGATGTAGCATATCATCCGCATAAAAACGATAATCACGTAAATCATCCATAAGTAACTCATAAGCAGGGAAATACAAAAAACCATCTGACTCACTGCAAGCCACACGCAAAATAGATTTACTCAAACTATTCAACACTAAAGTATCTTTTATATGCCTAACAGGACTCACTGTTATTATTTTTTTCTTAATATGAGGTAATAAATCAGAAATTTTATTGAGGCAATCTTTCACTTCTTCTGTAGACATCATTCTTTTACAAAACTCTCCCTGAGGGATCTTATGGCAACTAGTTACAACAATCCCCGTTTCTTGATGCTCATAAACAAAAGCAGTTCCCAAAGTAAGCATCAAGGCATCAGCTGACTCTAAGAACCCTCGCAAGCGACTATGAATAGATTGAGACAAATCTCTAAGCCCTGCTACCGAGGAAGCTTTAATATCTGAATGGAATAAAAAATAAACATACATTCCATCTTTTTTGACAACAAGATTATCATCAAAAACAAAAGGAGACATCGCCCACTCAACAACATTACAAATTGCTTGAGGTGAAAACAGGATACCCGTAGGATTTACCAAAGTATCAAACTTATGATTTTGTAGATACCTACCTATTGTATCAGCAAAGCAAGAACCCAAAGACAAAATACGGTCTTGGTAAGTAATAGAAAATAAAGATTTGTCTAATTTTAATTCCGTACGCAACTTCATACTTCAAAATAGTTTTTATTAGGCAATAAAAAAAGCGATGAGAATTATCTCATCGCTTTTTCATACTTTTTATTCAAAAGGAAAAATCCTATCAAACTTAATTAATCTGCAACAACTGAAAATTTAATTGTCGCTTTGATTTCTTTGTGTAAATCAGCCGTAGCAGAAAACTCTCCTACTTCTTTTACTTCCGAATCAAATGAAATTTGTTTTCTATCTACTTCGATACCTTTTGCTTTAAGTGCATCAGACAACATCAATGTAGTGATAGAACCAAATATTTTTCCTGACCCACCTACTTTAGCTTTAATTTCTACAGCAGCACTTGTAAGAGCGGTAGCAGCAGTTTCGGCAGCAGTTTTGATTTTTTCAGCTTTATGAGCTGCTTGTTTGATGTTTTCAGCTGCAACTTTCTTATTAGAAACATTTGCAATAGCTGCGTATCCTTGAGGGATTAAGTAATTACGACCGTATCCGTTTTTTACAGTTACTGTATCGTGCTTATATCCTACACCCTTTACGTTTTTAAGTAATATGATTTCCATTATTATATCCTATTTATAGTTATCAGTAACATACGGCATCAAAGCAATGTGTCTTGCTCTTTTAATAGCTTGCGCTACTCTACGTTGGAACTTCAAACTTGTACCAGTAAGACGACGAGGTAAAATTTTACCTTGCTCGTTTACAAATTTCAACAAGAAATCAGCATCTTTATAATCAATATACTTGATACCTGATTTTTTGAAACGACAATATTTCTTTCTAAAGTCGTTCTTTTTACTGTGAATTGGTTCGTTTACTAATGTCATGATGCTTGCTCTTGTTTTTTCTTACTAGGAAAACCTTTTCTTCTTTTCGCTGCATACTCAAGTGAGAACTTGTCTAAACGAATAGTTAAAAATCTCATTACACGTTCATTACGTCTAAGTTCGATTTCCATTTTTGCTACTACTTCAGAAGAACCATTAAATTCTAATAGATTATAGAATCCTGTTTTCTTGTTTTGAATAGGATAAGCGAGCTTTTTTAGGCCCCAATTCTCAGATTGAGTTATCTTTGCTCCTGCATCTGCCACAATGCTTTTTACTGAATCTACGGCATCCTTCATCTGTGGCTCAGACAAAACGGGAGTTAATATGAATACCATCTCGTACGTGTTTAACATAATTTTCTTTTAATTGTTATTAATTTTCAGAACCGCAAAGATAACAGATTTTAATAAAATCACATACTTTACGTACAAATTTTTACTAAAAACAATCTTTCTAAAAAAAGAGGGCAACTTATCTCCTATATAATATGACTAGTAACTTGAATTTCCCCTTGAACTATTTATATTTGTACGTTAATTTATTCAAAAAAAAACAATTAAACAATCATGAAGAAGTATTTTCTAATGATGCTTTCAGTTTTGACACTGAGTTTTGCATCTTCCTCAATTAGTTTTGCCGACGATGGCGAAGAAGCATCACTGCACGAAGAAATAAGCACCAACGATGTGGATAATATATCTCCTGATGCTGACGTTCATGCATCTAACGGCACTCACGTTGAACACCACAACCACAGTCCTGCACCATGGGCAGTTGCTCCTTTTGTATTGCTATTACTTATGATTGCAACAGGACCTTTGTTTTTTGAGCATTTCTGGCATAAAAACTATCATTTGGTAGCCATTTTACTCGGTTTACTAATGATTGGCTATTATATTTTCTTCTTAGAAGACTTAGATTCCGTTATTCATTCACTAGCTGAATACGTTCAATTCATTGCATTACTAGCCGCTTTATTTATGGCAGCAGGTGGTATTATGATTCGTATTGATAAAAAAGGAACGCCAATGGCTAATGTCGTATTATTACTTATTGGTGCCGTTCTTGCCAATGTAATAGGTACTACTGGGGCTTCAATGTTGTTAATTCGTCCTTTTATTAATTTAAATAAAAGTAGAATAAAAGCTTACCATGTTGTGTTCTTCATCTTTATGGTCAGTAATGTTGGTGGTGCACTTACTCCTATTGGTGACCCTCCTTTGTTTCTAGGATTCCTTAAAGGCGTTCCTTTCACATGGACAATTACACATGATTTTGCTCCTTGGGTATTTGCTATACTATGCTTGGCAATTGTTTTCTTTATTTTTGATAGTAAAAATAAAAGCGGAGAAAATGACACTGCTGAATACACTGGTAAGTTCACCATTAAAGGAAGTTTAAATTTCATATGGATATCAATCATTATAGCCGCAGTATTCTTAGACCCTAATGTATTTGACTGGGTACCTAGTATCAATGTAAAGCTTCATGGAGAATTAGTGAAAATATCATTCCTTAGAGAAATTATCATGTTATCTGTTGGTTTCTTGGCTTATTATTTTGCCAATGAAGATGCACTTAAAGGAAATGAGTTTGACTTTGAACCTATCAAAGAAGTAGCATTTATCTTTGTGGGGATTTTCTTTACAATGATGCCTGCTCTTGCCTTAGTATCTGCCTTTGCCAAAACACCCGAAGGTGCTGGAATGATTAACATCCACTCGCTATACTGGCTTACAGGTGCTCTATCAGGAGTGCTTGACAATGCACCTACTTATGTAACCTTCCTAACGGCGGCTATTGCTGGTGATCATGGAGACATCTCAAAAACAATTGTAGAAGCTGGACAAACAATACCAATGGCTAAGGCTTATGCTTTAGAGTCAGGAATATTTAAAAATACTGAATCTGTTGTGCGATTGACCGCTATATCTTGTGCCTCTGTATTCTTTGGTGCAATGACTTATATAGGAAATGCACCTAACTTTATGGTGAAAGCTATTGCTGAACAATCAGGTGTAAAAATGCCTTCATTTGTAGCCTATATCACAAAATACTCTTTAGTGATATTACTACCTATCTTATTATTAGTTTGGTTAGTATTCTTCTATGGAGGTGCTATCAACTTCTTCATATAAAAAGCACATTCTTTATGAACACCAAAGCCATTTGCTAGTTAGCAAGTGGCTTTTTTGTTGAATCAAACTCACGTTATAAGCAACCCTTATCTACATATAGATAATATCAATTTGATTGATTTAGTAATTATAAACACCTTTGTGTGTACATAAAAAAACAACGTTATGAAAAAGTCATTTATATACGGATTATTTGCAATAGCATTAGCAAGCTGTAGCAATAATAAAGAAGAGAAGAAAGCAAATCTTCAAACAAATAATCAAGTTGAAGGTTTTGAAACAACACTGGAAAAAGCACGTCAGATTTTTAAAATCCCACCTAATATTGCTAAAAACTCAAAGAACCCTATAACGGAAGAAAAAGTAGCACTTGGTAAAATGTTATACTTCAACAATAGGTTATCTAAAGACAATACCCAAAGTTGTAACACCTGCCATAACCTCAATACTTTTGGCGTAGACAACAACTCTTTCTCTAAAGGAAATGATGGAGGATTGGGAGGAAGAAACTCTCCTACAACACTTAACGCTGCTTTGCACTTGGCTCAGTTTTGGGATGGCAGAGAACCAGATGTAGAAGCACAAGCAGGAGACCCTATCCTAAACCCCGTAGAAATGGCGATGCCAAGTAAAGCTGCGGTAGTTTCAAAATTATCAAAAATCAGGGAATACAGGGAATTATTTAAAAAAGCATTTCCTGAGGAGAAAAGCCCTATTACTTACGATAATCTTCAGAAGGCAATTGGTACTTTTGAAAGAGAGCTCATCACATTCTCTAAGTTTGACGATTTCCTTTCGGGGGATGATAATGCTTTGAGCCAAAAAGAAAAAAAAGGTTTACACACATTCATAAACGCTGGCTGTACGACTTGCCATTCTGGTGATGTAATTGGCGGTAAAATGTATCAGAAATTTGGTTTATTTGATGACTACTGGAAACATACAAAAAGCACTAAAATTGATAATGGTAAATTTGATGTTATACCAGTTTAACTATAATATGAGTCTAATTTAGATTGAATTGTTTTTTGCAATATCGAGGAAAAATGATTTAGCATAACTGGTTACGGTAAATTATTTTAACGAAGAGAGTGTAAAAACAAACAGGATAAATGACTTATCTTATAGTTAAAATGGTATTACTCAAAATGAAGCGGACAGATATGTCTTTAAAGTACCTTCTTTGAGAAATATTGAAAAAACGGCACCCTATTTTCATGATGGTAGTGTTCAAAATTTAAACGAGGCTGTTAAGATTATGGCTAAAGTACAAGCAAATAAGGACTTAAGTGATAAAGAGATTAATTCTATTGTAGATTTCTTAAAGACATTAACTGGAGATGTTCCAGAAAGGTTAAAACAATAACCTTTAGGCACGTAATACTGGCTTAGGGGGTGTAGTGGAAATCCTTTATCATTTTTATAACTTTGTCATTTCGACAAGCTCGATGTAACACAAGTAAGCTCAGCATGACAAAGTTATAAAAATGACAAAGATTGGGAACGAAAAACCCGACCGTCGGGGCGAAATAGCCCCGAGAGTGAAATGAAAGGGAAGCCCCAAAGAGAAAAACATTTACTTTCCGATTAATACAAATGCTGCCCAGTATCTTGGTGAGTTGTATTTAGAGTTGATTAAATTCAATTTTGCTAATCGTAATGCTTCTGGATATGTTTTACCAGTAATAACTTGTGCATAAAAATTATTCATTAAAACATCCGTGGCTTTATCGTCCACTTTCCAATAAGACACCAGCAAACTATTGGCTCCTGCGTAAATTAAAGCCCTACTCAATCCCATAACTCCCTCTCCTTTATGACTTTTCCCTAAACCTGTTTCGCAAGCCGAAATCGTCACCAATGAAGAGTTAAATTCTTGGTTATAAATTTCTCCTGCGTAAAGTACCTCATTCCACAATAATAGTTTAGAAAGATCTGGTTCTTTTTCGTTTACCTCACCATGGGTGGCAAAATGAATAATCGAAGCCTCTTTTAGTTCTTTAGACTGTAAAACAGTTTTTCCAGCTTTCTCTCTTACAAAACTACTAGATGTATAGTTTTTAGCTTTATAAAGGCTTTCAATCCCTTTTACCTCATCCAAAGTACCTAGTAAGGTGGGCATATCTTCATCTGTAAACTCTACAGGTGCAATCATGCAGATACTAGGAGAAGCAGCAATTTCTTTAAGACTTTCTAAGTGTAACGAAGCTGTGTAATGGTAGCTTATTTGATACTTTTCTACTAGATAACCTTGTTTTGTACTCAGTACTTCAAAAGGAATTTTATTCAAAAAAGCTGTGGGGATAAAAACGATATGATCAGTTGTTTTAGGAAGCTTAGGAAGAATCTCATCTGCCACTTCCAAGCCTAGCGATTTTTCGTACTTGTCTAAACCGTAAGTGATGGCGTTAGAAAACCCTATCAAATTCCTTTTCAAATTATGGTTTATTTTTGTCCTAGAAACACGGTATTTTTTCTGTGTAATCACAAATGTATACAACACCTGGCTTGTTTCATCAACAAAGTACTGAACAATAGTCTCTCCTACTGGAAGCTTTTCCTGAACGTCTTTTAAGTATGGAGTTTTGGTTTTGAATTTTAAAGAGTAGTATTTAGGGTAGTCTGCTTCAATGTTCTTAATTAATGAGTTATAAGCTCTATTGGTCGCTAATAGAGTTGTTTCCAAAGCTTCCGTTCTGTTTTTAGCCAATTGCTTTCTTATCAGAATCAATTTTGCTTTTAGACTTTTTTCTTTTTCCAAAATGTCACGAGGAAGCCCAGCAAACTCTTTTGCTTTTGAGTCCTGTATAGCATCCAGTAAAATAGAGGCTTTACTTTTTTCGGCATAATAGTAAGCTAGTGCCTGATATTTCTTCTTAAGTATCGAAACATCTGACAATTCCATATTTACTTTTACAGCATCTTCAAAAATACTATAGCCTAAATGTGATAAAGAAAGTTTATCGGACTCATCAGGTTGAGCTCTTCTAATTCCATCAAATAATTCATCGCAAAGATTAAGATGATCTTGAGCTGATTTCAAGTCTCTCCTTTTTAAAGTTTTGCCAAAGTATAAACTCTCAAAAGCCTGTGCTTTCAAATGCACAGTATTCAAAAACAAGGTTGGATTCAGTGTTTTTACATCTACTGGCAATGCGTAATAGTTTTCTTCTTTGAAATCAATAGCGTTTGCTTTAATCGCTAATTGATAATGATTCAGGGCTTCTTTATAATCTTTTCGATACAAATCAACACTTCCCAGGTTATTATAAATCTGAGCAATTTCAGAATGTTTATCTCCAAATTTTTCTTTATAAATCTCCAAAGCTTCTAGTTCGTATCCTTCTGCCAAATCAGGTTTTCCTAAGGACAAGTAGGCACTGCCTAGCTGAGTAAATATAAATGCTTCTCTTAATTTATTATCGGTATTGATTTTTAAGCCTTTATTTAAGTTTTCAATACCCGTAGAGTAATCTTGTTGATGAATATTCATCACCCCGATATTAATATAAGACGTCACCAATCGGTGGTTACTTTTACCATATTTTTTTGCGTAAATATCTTTTGACTTTTGATACTGCTCTAACGCCAACTGAGGTTTGTCAAAGCTATTTACCAGACCCCAATCACTATATATTGCAGCGCGCTCATCCGAAAACTCATCAAATAGCTGGCGGTTAAGGGTATAAGCTTGATTCATGTGATTCACGGCAGATGTACGACTTCCTGCGGTAAAATAAGCTAGAGACAATTGTTTGTGAGTATTATATCGCTCTATTTTTGACTGAGAGGTATTCAATAATTTGTTATACATCTCTATCGCAAGATCCACTCTTCCCAACTGCATTTGCTCATCTGCATTTGTTAAACTTTGTCCAGCCACCAGTGCACTTAAGAACAAGCTTAGACCTAAAATAAGAATTTTAAAAATTTGCATAATATGTAATTGAAAGTACTGCATGTCTTGTCAATCCATCTGGATTCACTTCTCTATCTGTTATTTTTTTACCGTAAATAAACTTTAAGCCGTGGTTTACATTGAATTGATACCCCGCCCCTGCCAAAATAGACAATGCCATTCCTGTTGTTTTGTCCACCTTAATTTCTTTTTCTAAATTAACGGACCTCCTAGAGTCTTTCGTTATCCGCCAAATAGGCAATGCTCCAATACTAAAATTCCACCTAGAAAACCTCCAGTTTCGCTCGGCTCTCAACATTACGTCAATCCCCCTCAGTAGGTGTGTAGCTCTAGGGTGTTTTTCCAAATAAGCCTTTGAAGGATAGTCTCTCCATTCCCCCCATTTAAAATCATTTTTATTCCTAGTTAATGCTTGTTGATAACCTGCTGCAAAAAGCCATTTCTTACTAACCAACGAGATACCTGTTACGACATCAAAACTTCCTAAGCTCGTCTGATAATACATAGGTAAAGTTCTAGAAACCGTTGTATCTGGAATTGTAAAAACTTTATCTCCTTTTTGAGTAGAATTATTTGTAGGAATCTTAGCTCCCAATGTAAAACTAAGTTTATAATTATCTGCTTGGTGTAACAAACGAGTAGCCGAAATAGAAATATCTCCCAAACCACTACTTGTCCCTAAGTTACCTTTGATATAAGTATAAGGTAGCTTAACCTGTACCTGAGTTTTATCTAAAATACTAATATTAGCCTCTATCGTGGTTGTATAATTAATAGGAGAAAGCGTTGTCTTACCTCTATACTGACTAATACTCAAAGAGTTAAGCTTATACTTTGCCTTAGTATTATAATTTTGATCGGGTTTCATAGCTCCCATTGTGCAAAATCCTGCATCGCTACAACCTTGCCCAAAAGAGAGCCTAAACAATAAAAATGTCAATAATAGAAAATAATATTTCATCTTATAAAAATTATACCGAAAACCAATATACATAAAAAATATTCAAATATCCTTATTAAACTATAAGGGTAAACCTACAAGCAAAAAATTGGACTTATTCTTAACAAACTACTTCCTTAACCTTAAAACCCTCAAACCTGTATTTGACAATTCTTTTTTATACAGTTTTAGTACCCTATTGATTCTATCTAGGCTTAAATCAGAGATGGTATCAAAACCATATTGGCGGTAAGCATCTGTGTTACGTTGTGTTTTTTCGGCTTTTTGCACACAAATAAACTGCCTATCCCCTTTGTCTTTAGCGTTAAGTTGCAATACAGCATGAGCTGTAGAACCTGAGCCTGCGAAAAAATCTAGTATGATATCATCTCCACTGGTTATTTGTTCAAACAATTTTATTAATAAGGCAGTTGGTTTGGGGTATTTAAAAGGGCTTCCTTCTTCATAAATCGCTTTGAGTTCTCTAGTACCTTGGGCAGTCAATATATCTTTTATTATAGAAGACATTGGTTTCAAATTACTTTTTAAGTCTTTTTTATACTTTTTCAACAAAAAGCGTTTTCCTTTTTGTTTTGGAAAAATCATTTTTTTGGACTTCGTCCATTCTGCTACTCGCCTTTCGGCAAAAGCCCAATACCTGCCTTTGGGAGGGAAATACTTTTCTTTGGTATAAGGGTTTATAATTGGATAACGGTAACTTTCTGTACCACTTGCTGCACTTGGGTTGTCTGCAATCCAATCTCCTTTTGGGTCTTTATCTTTATTTTTATAGTTAGATAAATCTTTTTTAACTCCTTTAAAGTTTATAGTGGAAGAATCTTTGGCGTAGACTAATATATACTCATGATCGGTAGCGAAGTTAAGTTTAGCGTCATTAGGCGTAGTACGGTTGGCCCAAATAAAATTACCTATAAAATTATCTTCTCCAAATACTTCGTGGCAAAGTAGTTGTAAATAGGCTTGTGCTGACTCATCTATCGAAATCATAATAAGCCCATCTTTTTTTAACATCTTAGTTGCCAAAATTAGACGAGGATAAATCATGCTTAGCCAATTCTCATGTCGATAAGCACTATCTGTTGCTTCTTTTTGTTTTTTGCTCGCAAACTTATCTGAATACACAAAATCTTGCCCCGTATTGTAAGGTGGATCTATATAAATTAGTTTTACTTTACTCTCGAAGTCAGGTAACAGAAGTTTAAGTACTTCAAGATTATCTCCTTCTACAAAAAGGTTTTGACCGCCTTCTTCGGGAATAGGTTTACTTGCAGTTAATCTATATTTGGGATTAGTAAATGCTTGTTCATAAGCCAATTGCTTTCCATTCCAATGTAATCCAAAAAGAGGGTTATTTGAGTTTTTATTCTTCACAAGCCATAAAGATATAAATTCTTAACAAAAAAAATTAATATTTCCTATTAACAGTCTGTCAAATCTTTTGCTTATCTTTATTGTTCTGAACCAAACAGATAAAAACTATGGGGCTATTTTCTAGTAAATCGAGTAATCCAGCATTAAAAGAAGGGACTTTTCAAAATTTAAAACAGGCAGAAGATAGTGGAAAAATGACCGTCAGGGGCACTATTAACAAATCTGTGATTTTGTTATTGATTAGCTTTGCTGCTTCGTTGTACTTATGGAACAATATGGAGAGTCTTGGTGGAAATGTGAATGTTTATTCTATAGGAAGTGCTATTTTGGGCTTAGTAATAGCCATTATCATTACTTTCAAAAAAGACTGGGCTCCTTACCTTGCTCCTTTGTATGCTTTGGTAGAGGGTGTGTTTTTAGGGATTATATCTGCTAGGTTTGAAGCGATGTACAACGGAATTGCTCTACAAGCTGTCATTCTTACTTTTAGCGTTTTTATCGCTATGCTTTTTTTGTATCGCACGGAGGTAATCAAGGTTACTCATCGCTTTAGGATGATGATTTTTGGTGCTACGGCTGGTATCGGTTTAGTTTATATTGTTTCTCTTGTATTGTCTTTCTTTGACATCCAAGTTCCTTATTTACATTCTAATGGTTTAATCGGGATTGGGGTAAGCATATTCATTGTTTCTATTGCTGCACTTAATCTTATGCTAGATTTTGATTTGGTAGAGAAAGGAAGTAAAAACGGTGCTCCTAAATACATGGAGTGGTATTGCTCTTTTGCTTTGCTTGTAACTGTTGTATGGTTGTACATAGAAATGTTACGCCTACTTAGTAAATTGGCTAGCAAAAAATAATAATTATTGACAGAGAAAGGGTTGATGAGCTGCGTGAGGGGCTGAAGTGGAAATCCTTCCCGATTTTTTATCGGGAAGATTGAGAACAAAAAACCCGACAGCACCTCGCCTTTTCGGCGTGTGGTGGCACGCCCTAATTTTTATAAAAAAAACATTGTTATGAAATCATATTTAATTAAAAGTGCGAGTATTGTCAACGAGGGGATGGTTACAGTGAGTGATTTACTAATAAAAAATGGTGAAATAGAAAAAATAGCTGAGTCAATTGATCTTAATGATATAGAAATAATTGATGCTAAAGGCAAATATTTACTCCCTGGTTGCATAGATGACCAAGTGCATTTTAGAGAGCCTGGGCTTACACATAAGGGGAATATAAACACGGAATCGAGGGCTGCTGTAGCTGGTGGAATCACCTCTTTTATGGAGATGCCTAATACCAATCCTCAAGCACTTACACAAGAATTACTAGAGGATAAGTATCAAATTGCTGCTAAAAATGCTTTGGCAAATTATTCATTTTATATGGGGGCTTCTAATGATAATATAGAGGAGGTTTTGAAGACAAACCCTGAAAATGTATGTGGAGTAAAGGTTTTTATGGGGTCTTCTACGGGAAATATGTTGGTGGACAATAAGGAAACACTGACTAATATTTTCTCTAAAGTAGAGATGCTTATTGCTACGCATTGTGAGGATGAGGCGACTATACGAAAAAATGCTAGTGCTTATAAAGAGAAATACGGAAATGATGTTCCGATTACCGCTCATCCGCTTATTAGAAGTGAAGAGGCTTGTTATTTATCATCTTCGATGGCGGTAGAGTTGGCTAAAAAACACAACACTCGTTTGCATATTTTACATATTTCGACAGGAAAAGAAACTGAATTATTTGATAATTCTATTCCTTTGGCAGAAAAAAAAATTACGTCTGAAGCTTGTGTACATCATCTTTGGTTTAACGATGAGGACTACAAAACTAAAGGCACACATATAAAATGGAATCCTGCTGTAAAAACAGAGTCCGATAGAAAAACGATATTTCAGGCAGTGCTGGATGATAAAATTGATGTGATTGCTACGGATCATGCTCCACATACTTTAGAAGAAAAAAACAATAAATATTGGACTGCTCCTTCGGGAGGACCATTGGTGCAACATGCTCTATTGGTTATGCTTGAGTTTGTGAAAAAAGGTGATATAAGTATCGAGAAATTGGTGGAGAAAATGGCTCATAATCCTGCTATATTATTTAGAGTGAAAAATCGTGGATACATAAGAGAGGGTTATGCGGCGGATTTGGTGTTAGTAAAAAAAGCTGATTATACTGTAAAAAAAGATAATATCTTATATAAATGTGCTTGGTCTCCATTTGAGAATACTACATTTAGTCATAGCATTACTCATACTTTTGTAAATGGTCATTTGGCTTATCATAATGGTGATATTAATGATTCTGTTTTAGGACAAAGAATGTTGTTTGAACAATAACATTGAGTAATAATATAGGGTTTAGGTATAACATCTTGACGTGATAAACCGTTAGATTATATAGGTACGCTTTTTTTGTACCTATAAAAAATCATAAGGTACTGGTTACCTTTGGTGTATGATTGAGTATCAGGGATAAGAAGTGCAGGAATGAAGGACGAGGAAGTAATAGCAAGGATTGAAGCTGGGGATGAAAGAGCGCTAGATTTCTTATATGTAAAATACTTCAAGATAGCACTGAGAGTTGTTCTTACAAATAGCGGGACAGAGGATGAAGCCAAGGATATATTCCAAGAGACATTAATTGTTTTTTGGCGAAATGCCCTTAAAGAAGACTTCACTCTCACTTCTAGGATTAGTACATATTTATATTCTATATGTAATAACTTATGGCTAAAGGAGTTAAAAAGAAAAAAACGTACTTCACCTAATAGTGACAAACTAGAGGTAAGTGATCCTAACGCTTTTAGCCACGATCAGAAGGAACAAATCAGAATAATTAGAGAGTGTGTAGACTCACTAAATGATGTCTGCAAGAAAGTATTAAGTCTTTATTATTTTGATGGTATGTCGATGAAGGAAGTAGCAAAGGCAATGGGGTTTGCAAATGCAGATACCGCCAAAACAAAGAAATACAAATGTAAGAAAGAACTAGATAAAGTGGTGCTTAACCAATATTCTGCTTCGGATTTCATGGATTAAATATGATGAATTTAGAACAAATAAATAACTACATTGACGGTGATCTCTCACCTAAAGAGCTTAATGCTTTTGAAGAGTCAATGAAAAACGACACCGCACTTCAAACTGAAGTAGCTCGTCAGAAAATGCTTATCGAAGGGATTAAATCTTCTCGACATCTAGCACTTAAATCAAGACTTGCTGCTATACCTGTAAGTGCAGGAATGGCTAGTAGTACCAAATGGATGATTGGCACAGCTGCAATACTTGCAATTGCCCTGTCTTATGTGGGACTCAAAAAACAGCAAGACAATCGGCTTAACACTAGTAATAGCATTATAGTTGTAGAGCAGGACAACACTGTTACCGATAAGGAAGGCTTAGTTGTTGTTATTGAGGAAAACAAAACTACAGAAAACACTAGCGTCATCTCTTCTACGGAAGAAATCAACTCGACTACTACAAATAAGCAGACTAAGGTTAAGAAAGAGAATGCACAAGTTGGGTTAAACAATCACACTAAAACAGACTTTAGCGATGGCTTGGATGATATGATAGTGCCAGACGTAGCACCACATATTGACCTAGATGGAAATACAGAAACCCTAAACCTTGGTGTGGCTGACTTTAACAAACGCCATATCATACCAACAATTGAGCAATCAAAGCATCGTGAGTATTCTTACTATCATGATAAGCTTACGCTTTACGGTGACTTCTCTAGTAATGAGTATTTATTGATTGACTACGCAAAAGAAAAGAAAATTTTTATGCACTATGATGGGAGCTTCTACGAGTTACAAATCCGTAGAAAGAAAAAATCGCTTGAGGATAGCCGAGTTACAGACAAGCACCTAATAACAAAGCTCAAGGAAGAATTATAAATTAATCGTTTTCAAAAACGGAACATCCTTGACGTTCCGTTTTTTATTGGTTTTTGAATAAGGTTGTTTTACTTAGCCTACGATTAGAGACAGACTACAAGACCAATAGTTGGGGGTACTACAAAACTTAGCTTTACAATGTCTGACACATTATAAGACCGTTACAAAACATCATTCGACCATAAAAAAATGTCCGATAATTGCTTTGATAGAAAGAATTATGGAACTTGTCTATCTTGTGAAACAGAGAATAATCATAACGAGCTTTTTTTTAAGCCTATTCACTTTCCTTTTTGCCCAACAAAAGGAAGTAAAAGTCTATTATGGGCAAGATTCACTTCAAAAAAAACGTTTAGAAAAAACATATCACATCAGCAAAGACAAACAGCTGTCTGGAGAATATATTGAGTACTATTATGAAGGTGGAGTCAAGGTAAAAGGACAATACCAAGGAGGGGAACAAGTAGGTATTTGGCACTATTTTTACGAGTCTCAACAAAAAAGACAAAATATAGAGGTCTTGCCTAACGGAGTTAAAATTTTCACGTTATTCTATGAAAACGGAAAACCAAAAGGAAAATATCATTACAAAGGAAAAGAGAAAAATGGATTCGTGATTCAATATTTTGAATCAGGAGAAGTAAAATCTAACGGTTATTATAAAAATGGGCTAAAAGACAGCACATGGACAGCCTACAACGAGGAAGGACTGATGATGTCTCGTGCCCAATATCACAACGGAGAAGGTGTTTACAAAGGTTATTATCACAATGGGAATCCTAAAATGAAAGGGCCTATCCGTAAAAACTGGTCAGAGGGTGTTTGGACATATTACTACGAAGCTGGTGGAATCCAATCAAAAGGATTAGAGGTAGGTGGTGTTAAAAATGGGGTTTGGACCTTTTACACCTCATCAGGAGAAGTATCTAGTGAAGGAGAATACCACCAAGGAAAGCCTCACGGTAAGTGGAAGTACTTTTATAAAAATGGGAGTGCTAGTGCACAAGGCTTATACGCCGATGGATTTAGAGACAAAGCATGGAATCTCTATCACGAAGGAGGAGAGGTAAAAGCTAAGGGAGATTTTGACAAAGGATATGGTAAATACACTGAATTTTATCCAAGTAGAAAAATAAAAATAAAAGGTTTTTTTAAAAAAGATCTTTACGATAGTCTTTGGACTTATTATTATGATGATGGAACGTTAGAAGGAGAATGTATATACTGTAAAGGTGAAGGGTTTTATAGAGGGTATTATAAAAATGGGACTGTTAAAATGCAAGGGCAACTTCATAATGGAGAAAGAACTGGTGTCTGGGAATTTTATGATAAAAAAGGGAAACTTGACGGAAAGTTAAAAACAGTTTACAATAATAAAGACCCAGAAATCAACCCTAATATTCTTAAAAAAGACTCTGTGACTAATCGCAAAGTTGTATTACCTGATTTACACATCAACAAAAAATCAGGTCTTCAGAAAAACCTAGAGAAAATATACCATTTTAAACCTAGACTGAGAGAATACAGCGGAGTTATTTTAGGTACAAACCCTTTAAGTATTTTGGCTAATAACGAATTAATCTTTTATGCTGAAAAATATTGGCAGGAACGCTTAGGTTATGAATTCCAAGCTCAGCTTTACCGAACTCCTTGGCTCAAATCACTAGCCAAAGTAAGAGAAGGAGAAATAACAAAAATAGGTTGGGCTATAGCGATGAAACAAAAATTATACCACCAAGAGGAATCTTTTGGGATGTATTATTACGCTCATGGAGTTCGGATCTCCCATCTTACATATAGGGTAAACAACAATACCAGTTCAACTTATAGGCTTAAGCAAGAGTCATATGAATATGTGCTTTATATTGGAGACAGAGTTTTAAGAGATGTACACGGACCAGGTGTCACGGTAGATGTTTACTTTGGACTGGGTGCTGGTTATCGCAAAAGCTCTATATCAGATATAAATACTGAGCAAGGTGGAGTCTTTAATAAAATAGCAAACAAAGCGTTTTACATCCCCATTAGATTTGGCGGGAGTCTTGGATATGTTTTTTAAATAAAAAGTAATGACTAACGAACAGACAAATAACCCTCTTCACGGTATAAAGCTAAAAGATATGCTAGAGCTATTAGTTCAAGAGTATGGATGGGAAGAACTAGGTTATAGAATTAACATCAGGTGTTTTAATCATGACCCTTCAATCAATTCTAGTCTTAAGTTTTTGAGAACTACACAATGGGCAAGAGATAAGGTAGAACATTTGTACCTAAAAACTATTTCTTAGTTTATAAATACAGTAGGTACTTAAAACGCAACAAAACTGCGACTTAGATGTCTATCAGTGACAGAGTAATAGTGGGAATTTTTTATCAGAGAGATTGGGGACGGATAGCTCAATCCCACAAGTTCGCATTTTTGGCGAGTGGGGGGTCTCCTTATTTTTTATAACCCTTTAACTTACCCAAGCTTCTACCTCTTCTTTTGTTGGCATTTTTAAGTTTTGAAGTTTCATCTTTTTACGCAATCCACCTAAGTCGTTAAATAATTTATTCGAGTTGGTTTCTTTGAGGTGAGATATTAATACTATACCAGCTTTTTGTAAAACAGGAATCCATTCTGAGGGCACACCTTCCGCTATATAGTCGGCTTCTGAAGCTAAAGAAATTTTCTTTTCTGGTTTCATTTGAGGGAAGAACAAAACATCTTGAATAGAGTTAGAATTGGTCATTATCATTGCCAGTCTATCAATCCCTATTCCTAAACCTGCTGTTGGTGGCATACCATATTCTAACGCTCTTAAAAAGTCTTCATCCAACACCATTGCCTCGTCATCTCCTTTATCCTTAAGCTTAAGTTGGTCCTCAAATCTTTGACGCTGATCTATTGGATCATTTAATTCCGAAAATGCGTTACAAATTTCTTTCCCATTACAAATGGCTTCAAATCTTTCTACAAAAGCATCATTATCTGCATGACGTTTTGCCAAAGGTGACATCTCTACGGGATAATCTGTAATAAATGTTGGTTGAATAAGTTTAGGTTCACATTTTTCTCCAAAAATCTCATCTATCAATTTACCATAACCCATTGTTGGGTCTATTGGTACTTCTAGTTTTTGTGCTGTTTCTCGAAGCTCTTCTTCCTTCATTTTAGAAATATCGACACCTGTGAAATGTTCTATCGCTTCAAACATTGTATACCTCTTCCATGGACGTTGAAAATTAATCTCATTCTCTCCCACCTTGACCATAGTTGTACCATGTAATTCTATGGCTACTTTTTCAACCATTTCTTCTACTAAGTTCATTATCCATTTATAATCACGGTAAGCTGCGTACAACTCTACTTGTGTAAATTCTGGATTATGAAACCTTGACATCCCTTCATTTCTGAAATCTTTTGCAAACTCAAAAACTCTATCAAATCCGCCTACAATCAATCTTTTAAGGTATAATTCATTTGCTATACGTAAATATAGCGGCATATCTAAAGTGTTATGATGTGTCTTAAAGGGTCTTGCCGCTGCTCCTCCATACAGTGGCTGTAAAACAGGAGTTTCTACTTCCATAAAATCTCGACTTACAAGATAGTTACGCATTACTTGCACCATTTTGGTACGAGCTACAAAAGCATCTTTGACCTGTGGGTTTACAATCAAATCTACATAGCGCTGGCGATAGCGTTGCTCTGGGTCGGTGAATGCATCGTGGACGTTTCCGTCTTTATCTGTTTTGGGGAGTGGCAATGGTTTTAATGACTTAGTAAGCAAAGTTAATTCCTTAACGTGAATCGTTATTTCCCCTACTTTGGTAGTGAACACATGTCCCTTTACCCCTATTATATCACCAATATCTAATAACTTTTTCCAAACAGTGTTGTAATGTGTTTTATCTTCCTCTGGACAAACTTCATCTCGATTGATGTAAATCTGAATTCGTCCATTAGCATCTTGGATTTCTGCGAACGATGCTTTTCCTTGTATCCTACGACTCATCAACCTACCTGCTAGGGATATTTCTTGATAATCGTCTGGAGTGCTATCAAAATGTTCTAAAATATCTTTAGAGTTTGTGTTAATTTTAAACGATTCTGATGGGTAAGGATTCAATCCCATTTTCATCAACTCCTCACGTTCTTCTCTTCTGTGTACTTCTTGATCGCTTAAAATCTGCATAGTATGCTTACTGTTTTTTTGAAACTCTATGCAAATATAAAAAATGAAGCTCTATATAAAACAATTAACTCAAAAAAATGAAGAGTTATCTAATTTAGACAACAGTCCTAAAGTTCAAAAATATGAGCAAAAAACAAATCGATAAAGACAGTTAGTTTTTGGGCGTTTCCCCATTCGACAAAATAAAGCTCTTAAGAATCATCTTAAGAGCTTTGTTAATATTTTCACAAAAAACAGACAAATCTATTAACTTGCTTTCATTTTTACCGTTTTCAATATTTCATCTACCATATGAGAAAACTGCATATCAGTATCTACCAAATCATTTACCGTATTGATAGCATGAATTACTGTTGTATGGTCTCTACCTCCGTAATGACTCCCAATCGATTTTAATGATAGGTTAGTAAACTCTTTGGTAAGGTACATCCCTATTTGTCTTGCTACTACTATTTCTCTTTTTCTAGTTTTTGATTTCAACAACTCTACAGATACATCAAAATAATCTGACACATATTTCTGTACGTAATCTGCATTAATTTCTAACCCAGCACTATCTACAATACTACTAAGAGCCTGCTTAGCAAGATCTAAGTCTATCTCTTTTTTCATTAGAGATGATTGAGCTACTAAAGAAATTAACACCCCTTCTAATTCTCTTACATTAGTATCAATGCTATGTGCTAAATATTCTACTACTTCATTTGGTAATACAATACCGTCATTCATTGCCTTGTACTGTAGAATTGCCATTCGAGTCTCTACCTCTGGGATACTTATTTCTGCCGATAAGCCCCATTTGAATCTCGAAATTAATCGATCTTGTAGGTCTTTAAGATCTTTAGGAGATCTGTCACTCGTTAAAATAATTTGCTTTCCTGACTGGTGTAAAGTATTAAAGATATGAAAAAACACTTCTTGAGTTCTGTCTTTTTTAGCCAAAAACTGTACATCATCTAAGATTAATACATCTAATTGTAAAAAGAAGTTAGCAAATTCCTGAATCTTATTTGTGCGTAAGGCATCAATAACTTGATTTGTGAATTTTTCGGAAGAAACGTATAACACTTGCTTTTCTGGATGTTTGATTTTAATGTCATTACCAATAGACTGTACCAAGTGAGTTTTACCTAATCCTGTACCTCCATATATAAGCAATGGATTAAATGAAGTTTTCCCAGGGTTTTCGGCTACAGCTATACCTGCATTACGTGCCAATAAATTACATTCTCCCTCTACTAAACTATCAAAAGTATAATTAAGGTTCAATTGAGAATTAACAGTTGCCAAACCCTTTATTTCGAAAGGATCAGCCACAGCTGACTCTTGAGACAATCTCTTACTATTTGACTGTAAATTAACCGTAACCGCCTGATTGTCCTTATCCCCTCTATCAACTACTACAGAGTATTCCAATCTAGCATTTTCTCCCAATACAGATATGATTACTTTTCTTAATACGCCTACATAATGTTCTTCTAACCATTCATAAAAGAACTGTGACGGTACTTGAATCAACAAGTTCGTTCCTTCTAATTTTAATGCGTAAATTGGCTTAAACCATGTATTATAGCTTTGCTCGCCTACCTCTTCCTTAATTAAGGATAGACATTTTTCCCACACTTTCTTAAAATCTTCCATTCAATAGTTTCTTAGCTGTTAATCAATACCTTACACTTTACAAAAGCTGAAAACTTGAAACCTTTTATAATGTTCAGACTCCAAAAGTGTGCAAAAAAAAAGACAGAAAAAAACAGTCATATATTTGACATTTTCATTTTAAGACTTGTATTAAGTATTCGTAAATTTTTATCATTTTTTTATTCAATAATTACAATAAAAAATTAGAAAAGTACAATTTCAATATTTTACCCACATGAGGTTTTATTTCTTAGAAACGGATAAAATTAAAAAAACATTTCATATATTTATTATTGATTTTAGAAAAACTCAAACTCTATGAAAAAAGAAATCTCACCTTCTGTTTTATATAAAACCTTGTTATGTGTAGCTTTAATTTTACCTAGCCTAATCTTTGCTAAAAACCACAACAAACAATACAACCTAGCTCTTAAGCAATATAGAATTGGCGATTACAAAAGAGCTATCTATCATTTTCAAAATGTAATAGACTTAATCCCCGTCAACAAAGAAGAGAAAGATAAGTATGTAAACGCTTATCTTTACCATGCTCAGGCAACATATATCTATAACGGTGTAAACTTAGATCAAGTAGAAAAAGACATTACACTAGCTCTTGATAATGCTAAATCTTTCTTCTCTCCTACAAGTGATGCTAATTTTCATGTAATTTCTTTTGCTAGCCAAGTATACACCGAAGTTGGCTTATACAAAAAAGCATTGGGATTAATTAACCAAGGCAAAAAAATCGACCCATCTAATAAAGAGATCCAATTAGCAGAAGCTTTTCTTAATTATAACATAGGATATTTTGACAAATCCTTAGAGACATTTTACCAACTTAAAAATTATAAAGAAGGTAATATAACACAAACACGTACTTACGAAGACAGTAATCAGGGTATAAAAAAGAAAATATCCAAGAAGGCTTTAACCATTCGCAAACAAGAATACGCTCGATATCTCTTAAGAATCGCTCACATAGAATTTCTGAAAGGAGATTATCATAAAGCAATGGAAGAGCTAAACGAAGTAGAAACTTGGGCAGAGTCTAATCTAAAACGTAAAAATATTGTTCAAGTAGATATTTACTACGAACGCTCACAAATAGAGTACGCTTTATACCAACCGATTAAAGCTCTTGCTTCAATAAAAATGGCTATGCTTAGCAATGAGAACCTTGGCAAGCATCGATACATGAGTAGTCACAAAGTCTACATGAATATCTTGGAACAAGAAATGCTTTATCTCTGGCAGTCTGAGAGGTTTAACAATAATAATAATCACGAAGCCAACCAAGCCAAACACTTGTACCATATACAAGCTAAAAATATTGAGTTCTATCATACAGAAGGTTTGAACACCCTCAGAAATGATCTTATAACCATAAAAAAGCAAATCATTAAAAAGAGGTTAAAAAAAGCCAAAGAGAAATACAAAAAACTAGAACTATTAGCCGAAAAACGATTACCCAAAAATCATCGGTTTTTATTCGAACTATATCAGTTAGGGCAAAACATCTTTATTGAAGCGGAAAGTTTAAGTAAGATAAACAGTTTATCTAAAAAAATAGCTTATATCGTTGATAAAAACTTTATTAAAGGATCCCCCATTTATCACAAACACCAATTAGACAAAGCTATTCAGTACTTTCACTACCAAGATAAATTTAACGAAGCAAATATAATTTTTAAAGAAAGTTTTGAAAACAATGTGCAGAAAGAATATCACCCTATGCACAAAGAATACCTTTACTATATGACTCAATATGCAAATCTAAATGCTTTAGCAAATCATTTCTCCAAAGCAAATGAAATACATAACGAAGCTATAACCATCACTAAAGATGAAAATAATTTTGGTAATGTCTCATTTCCTTATGATCAGCAATCTATACATAAAGCCAACTTTCTTATTGGATATGGGAAATTCAATGAAGCAGTAACGATAATTGATGGAATCATTCATAAATATGACATCACCAATCTCTCTGAGGTTAAAAAAGAGTTCAAGCCTTCGGCATTGGCTCAAAGTAATCGGGCTTTGATGCGTATGGCTATTCATCAAGAAGACTTTACCAACTTTGAAGATTATCGAGAGAAATACGAAGATTACATGTCTGATTTAGGCAGTAAACCCAACAGATATTCTATTAATGAGGTGCTAGACTTTGCACCTTATTATATTGCTAAAGGAAACTATATAACCGTTAAACGAAAAATAGAAGACCATATTAGCAAAATAAAGAAAAATTACTCCACTACTGATCGTCGGTTAATCTTACCTCTATCCTATCTGTCTCTCATCAATACAGAAACAGGTCAATACATAGATGCTGAAAAGAAAGTTAGTGAAGCAGAGAGTATCATTCTTCAAAAATTCGGAAAGAGTCATCTATTATTTGCTGAAAACTCACTAATGAAAGGCATTATTAACATCAAAACAGGGGATTTTTTTAATGCTTATCACAACCTAGAAACTGCCTTATCTATTAGAGAGTCGTTAATAGGGAAGGATAATCTCGGAAACGCAAAAATACATGGTTTACATGCTATGACAAAGATGTATGCCGCTCAAGCTGAAAACAAATTAAATAATACAACTATTAAAATCATAGAAAATGAACTAATTGATGCACAAAGAATGATTAAGAGGGTATTTAATAATGTACCAAGTAAATACAACCATAGTCTTTCCTTTTATGATCACAATTTCCTAGAAACTTATTTTTATATCAACATAAAAGAATTAGGTAAGGCAGAAAGTATCTTAGAGGAACTTTCGAATGCTGGAGCGAGTGTACTAAAAAAATCTCAGCGAGGAGAATTAGCCTTAATAAAAGCACAAATAAACCTTCATAATAAACATTATAAATCTGCTGATAAAAACATTAGCGATGCCAAGCGTATTTACAAATCACTATATGATGAAACACATCCTAAATATATAGAAGCACTTGCACTAAGTGGTCGTCTAGCTTATGCTCAAGGGAACTTAAAAAATGCTATCTCAACTGCTGAGCAAACAACCGACATTTATTCTGGTTATATTAACACTACTTTTCAATACCTTAGTGATAGAGAAAAGAAAGATTATTGGTTCAATGTACTAAACCCTGGTTTTGAGTTTTATAAAACCCTAGCTTTTGAACAAAAAAAAGACAAATACCTTAAGAAGGTGTACAATCACACTTTACAAACCAAGGGCATTCTATTATCTTCTTCCAAAAAAGTAAAGAACCGTATACTATCTAGTAATGACCCTCTTTTGATTAACACCTATGAAAAATGGCAAGAATTAGTCAACAAATATAATGTATCCATCACCTTAAACGAGGTGGAATTAAAAGAAGAAGAAATTGATGTTAATGATTTACAAAAACGGATTAATACTCTAGAAAAACGGCTCAACCAACAGTCTGCTGATTTTAAAGGGCAACACAGAACGAAACGCATCACAACAGAAGAGGTGTCTAAAAGCCTTGCTGACAATGAATATGCTATAGAAATAATTCGTTACAGACATTTTGAAAACACTTTTACTGACTCTATTGTATATGTAGCCTTAATCCTAGACAACAAATCTTCTACTCCGAAAGCTGTATACTTAGAAAACGGTAATAATATTGAAAAAAGAATGGTGAAATACTTCCGAAATGTGATAAGGTATCAACTAAAAGACAAATATTCGTATGACACTTTTTGGAAAGGGATACACAATATCGTAGGTGATAACTCTACCGTGTACTTATCAACTGATGGTGTGTATGCCAAAATCAATGTGGAAGCAATCCCTACTCCTGATGGTCAATATATAATTGACAAAAACAAAATAATACTAGTAAGTAACACAAAGGACATCCTGAAACACAAGAAAGAACGTAAAAACAACACCTTACCCACTACCGCTTTGCTCATTGCCAACCCCAACTACTATGAAGCAAACTCTACAAATAACCCTGATCATCAGAACTTAGATTTCTCTCAAAGCCACAGTCAATTACCCGGTGCTGAAGAAGAAGTGCTTAGTATAGAGAAAACTCTTAAAAATAAAAACATACGAACCTCTACTTATATCTTTAATGATGCAACGGAAGAGTTATTTCGTACAGCAGTAAAAGGGAAACAAATTGTTCATATCGCTACTCATGGTTTTTTTATTGACAAAAAAGAGGCCAGTGACTTACTCTCTTTAGATAAAAACAGGGCTTTAGACAATCCTTTACTTCAGTCGGGGTTTTTACTCAAATACGGGGGGGACTTGGCAGACTCACTTGACTTTCGGCAATATAACAAATATAGTGGCATTGTTACTGCCAACGAGATAATGGCAATGGATTTTGAAAGTACTCAAATAGTTGTAATGTCTGCCTGTGAAACTGGTTTAGGTAAAAACGAAAATGGGCAAGGGGTACAAGGGCTTCAAAGTGCCTTTTTGACAGCTGGTGCTAAAACTTTAATTATGTCAATATTTAAAGTAGAGGATGCAGTGACTAAGCTGTTAATGGAGACTTTTGATAAAGAATACCTTATCAGCAATGATAAACAGGATGCTCTTCTTAAAGCTAAGAAAATCATAAAAGAAAAATACAAAGAGCCGATTTACTGGGCATCGTTTATTATGATTCAATAATAACGATTCAAAAAAACATAAAAAAAGGCAGTTTCAATAATGAAAGTGCCTTTTTTATTATAAATTATTTTATAAATTATTTATTTCTCTCCAAATATTCCCGCTGATAAATACTCTCTGTTCATACGTGCAATATTCTCTATCGAAATCCCTTTAGGACACTCTACCTCACAAGCTCCTGTATTTGTACAATTACCAAAACCTTCTTCATCCATTTGCTTTACCATGTTCTGAACACGAGTTTTTGCTTCTATTTGCCCTTGAGGTAATAAAGCATATTGAGAAACCTTAGCGGCGACAAATAACATTGCGGAAGCATTTTTACAAGTTGCTACACATCCTCCACAACCAATACAGGCTGCCGCATCAAATGATTTATCAGCATCGTCTTTATTAATTGGAATTGCGTTAGCATCCTGTGTATTTCCAGAAGTATTAACAGAAATAAAACCGCCTGCGTGCTGGATTCTATCCATAGACGTTCTGTCTACAACTAAATCCTTTATTACAGGGAAAGCAGTCGCTCTAAATGGTTCAATTGTAATTGTTTCACCATCTTTAAACATTCTCATGTGTAATTGACAAGTAGTAACGCTTCTATCTGGACCGTGAGACTCCCCGTTAATATACAAAGAGCACATGCCGCAAATACCTTCTCTACAATCATGGTCAAAGGCTACGGGATCTACACCGTCACTAATTAATTGTTCGTTTAGAACGTCCAACATTTCTAAGAAAGACATATGCTCCGATATATTCGTCACATGATATGTTTCCATATTACCTTTAGACTTATCATCTTTTTGGCGCCAAATTTTTAGTGTTAAATTCATAACTTTAGTAATTAAGCCAATAGTAAATTAGTGAATAGTTTTTTCCACTGATTTAATAAAAGCATTTAACATTTTATTTTCTTCTACAATTAAGTTTGTCATTGTTAAGAAATCATTCTCATCAATAAAACTTAATTCTTTTGATATTATCAATTGTGTTTCAAGTTCTAATAAAGAACCTCTTGCTATTTTTAAAAACTGTATAAAGTTTTGAGTGTAATTTCTACCCCACCCCTCTGCAATATTAGATGGTATTGATACAGCCGATCTTTTAAGCTGAGATTGTAATCCGTAAAGTTCATCTTTAGGGAACTTTTTACATAAAACATAAGTCATTTTCGTTAGCTCAATTCCTTTTTGCCAAATCAATAAATCTTTATATGTTTTTATTTCTCCCAATTTCGTTTTACTTTTCACTAGTCACTCTTGACTATTTCATCAATCAACTATTTACTTATAAGAACGTTGTTTTAACTCAATATCCTTAAATTCTAATTCTTCTTTATGCAATTTAGCTTCTCCTGGATCTCCTGTCCATTCCCAAGCAGATACATAAGCGTAATTTTCATCATCACGCTTAGCTTCACCTTTTTGCTCTCCGTCTAACTCCACAGATTCTTCTCTAAAGTGACCACCGCAAGATTCATTTCTATTTAAAGCATCTTTCGCAAATAATTCTCCTAATTCTAAGAAGTCTGCTACTCTAGTTGCTTTTTCTAATTCTGGATTTAAGCCATTTTGAGTACCTGGGATATTTACATTTTTCCAGAATTCTTCTCTAATTGCTCTAATTTTAGTAATTGCTTCCTTAAGACTTGCTTCATTACGAGCCATTCCTACATTGTCCCACATTACTTTGCCTAATTCTTTATGAAAATAATCCACCGATTTAGATCCTTTAATATTCATTAAAGTATTTAATTTTTCTGCTACTGATTTTTCTGCTTCGTCAAACTCAGCCGTATCAGTTGGTATTGTCCCTGTTCTAATCTCATCAGCTAGATAATCGCCAATTGTATATGGCAATACAAAATATCCATCTGCCAAGCCTTGCATAAGAGCTGATGCTCCTAATCTATTAGCCCCATGATCAGAGAAGTTAGCTTCTCCGGCACAGTAACATCCTGGTATAGTCGTCATAAGGTTATAATCCACCCAAACTCCACCCATTGTATAATGTACAGCTGGGTAAATTTGCATTGGTGTTTTGTATGGATTATCCGCAGTAATTTTTTCATACATTTGGAATAAGTTACCATATTTTTCTTCAATAACTTGCTCTCCCAACTTAATCACTTCTTCTTGAGTAGGATTATGATGTCCTTGGATATATGCTTTTTCTTTTCCGTAACGTTGAATCGCTGCTGCAAAGTCTAAATAAACAGCTTCACCTGTTTCGTTGACACCAAATCCAGCATCACATCTTTCTTTTGCAGCTCTTGATGCTACATCACGGGGTACTAAGTTACCAAAAGCAGGATATCTTCTTTCTAAATAATAATCTCTTTTGTCCTCACTTAGGTCTTTAGGTTTGATTGAGCCATTTCTAATCCCTTCTATGTCTTCTTTGTTTTTAGGCACCCAAATTCTACCGTCATTTCTTAATGACTCAGACATTAGCGTTAGCTTAGACTGAGAGTCACCAGAACGAGGAATACACGTTGGGTGAATTTGAGTATAACAAGGATTTGCAAAATAAGCTCCTTTTTTATGTATCTGCCATGAAGCTGTTACATTAGACCCCATTGCGTTAGTAGAAAGATAAAAAACATTACCATAACCACCAGAAGCAATTACAACTGCATGAGCTGAATGTCTTTCTAACTCTCCAGTAATCATATTACGGGCAATAATACCTCTTGCTTTACCATCTACCACTACTAATTCTAGCATTTCGTGACGGTTATACATTTTAATTTTTCCTTTACCTATTTGACGATTCATTGCCGAATAGGCTCCTAATAATAACTGCTGTCCTGTTTGCCCTTTAGCATAAAAAGTTCTAGAAACTAAAACTCCACCAAATGAACGGTTAGATAATAAACCTCCATATTCTCTACCAAAAGGAACACCTTGTGCTACACATTGGTCAATGATGTTAGTAGAGACTTCTGCCAAACGATATACGTTAGCTTCTCTTCCTCTATAATCTCCTCCTTTTACAGTATCATAAAATAACCTATAAGTAGAATCACCATCATTTTGATAATTTTTAGCCGCATTGATACCTCCTTGAGCAGCAATAGAGTGAGCTCTCCGAGGTGAATCCTGATAAGCGAATGACTTTACATTATAACCCATCTCAGCTAGAGATGCAGCCGCAGCTCCACCGGCTAATCCAGTACCTACAATAATAATGTCTATATGACGCTTATTAGCAGGATTTACAAGGTTAATATCATTTTTATGTTTTGTCCACTTATCTTTAATTGGACCTTCAGGTACTTTTGAGTTGAATACTGACATATCTAATTATGTTTTAGTGTTGTGTAATAAAATGATACAAAGCAATAAACGCAAATCCAGCGGGCACTAGTATTGCGTAAGCTTTCCCTAATATTTTGATAGTTGGCGTGTATTTGTTATGATTAAATCCAACAGACTGAAATGCCGACTGAAAGGCGTGTAACAAGTGTAATGCTAAAAACACAAATGCCAATAAATAGATTACTAAATGAAGGATTTCTCCCATTTCATGGCGTAATTCACCCCAATACCTTGTAGGATCCTCTGGTTTAATATCTACATATTTGTAAATCATCTCATGCAACCAAAAATCTGACATATGAGCCAAAATAAAGAATAAAATCATTAAGCCTGTTACTACCATATTACGAGACATCCAAGTAGAATTGGCGTTAGGGTTATTATTAGCATACTTTACAGTTCGGGCTTTTTTATTTTCTAGCTCTAACTTAACTCCCATAACTAAATGAAAGATAATCCCGAAGATTAAGATTGGTTGCAATAGATATTGAACCAAAGGGTTGTACCCCATAAAGTGAGATGTAGCATTAAATGCTTCTGGACTAAATACAGACATCAGGTTAATAACGAGATGTTGTAGTAGAAAAAACATTAAAAAGAAGCCCGACAGAGCCATTAATACTTTCTTTCCAATTGATGATTCCATAATTTATTATTTGATTAAACTCTTTTTTCTTTTACAACTATACTTATAACTGTAGTTAAACGCTTGCAAGGTAAGGTTTCAAGAGTTAGCAATCAATTCATATTTTTTATTTTTATTGTTTCTAAATAACATCGTATAAAAGAGATGACTTAGGTGTCAGTATACGGGCACAAGCAGGGCTAATGACAAAAAGATTGAGTGCGGACAGCTCGACCATACGGCGGTACAAGTAGATTTGGTTACGCTATGAGCGTTCCCCACCGAACGAAAAGATCCAAGCTTTTTTATAAAAGCTTAAAAAAGAGGCGAATACAAAATTTATTTAAAGAAATCCTAAAAAAACACTTATCCACAAAGTGGGTTTTTATATATTTACAAACATATTGTAAAATAATGCGTATAAAGGTTATATGAGGGGAATAAAAAAACTATTGGTTACTGTTGTTTTGCTAAGTTTTGGCTTATTTAGTACCGTTTTAGCTCAGCAACCTGAAGGTAATCAACTGGTAATCAACATAACGACTACAGATAATCATCTTATAAGAGGTTCTATTTCTTCTCAAACGGGTAACGATACTACCTTTTTAGTTCTTGTACATGGCAGAAATTTTTTAAAAAAAATACATACTAATGGTAAATTTGAGTTACTTAAAGTTCCTCAAGGGGAATACTTAGTAACAGTTATACAAGGAAATAATCTTAAATCTACCCGAATAAATGTTCCCTAAGTTAAAAACAACATATCTACTACTGATTTTTTTATTTATCAGTTCGGTTATTCATGGGCAAGTAATCAATATAACGGTATTAGCTGGTGATACTAACACCTATTTTAAAATTGATACTATCATACTCACTGATGCCAATTGTAGTGTCGTTGATGAAAATGGAATTTGTAATGGTACTGGATCTGTTCAATTAAACATTACGTCTTTGCACCCCGATTTTATTGTACTCAACTATTCTTTATTTGGACAGCCGCCTGTTTTCACCAATAGTCTTACACATACTTTTAACAATATTTGTACAGGTGCTTATGCAATCCAGATGACGGGTTTAGTTCCGTCCGCACCTTCAGGGCATAGATCTCAACGGATACTTATATTGTTCAATTTAAATGGAACTCAAATTTTTCAAACCTCCCCTGTTATAAAAAACGTAGAATGTGCTGGTGAAGATAATGGTTCTATTGGACTAAACATTAGTGGCGGACTCCCGCCTTATGATGTAGTTTGGGATCATGGCCCTAGTTCTCAGTCAATATCAAACCTTGCACCTAATCAATATAATGTAACTATAAAAGATCAAGTCAACTGTACCACTACACAGAGTTTTGATATTGTAGATGGGGATACTTTACACACCGATTTCAGCTTTAATACTGCCTGCGTAAACTCTTTGGTTACTTTTACGGGTAATTCATCTACCTCTAATGGTGTACTTAGCTATGAATGGGATTTTCCTACTGGCATTCCAAATACTGCAAATACGGTAGGTCCTCACGATATACTCTTTGCCACAGGTGGAAGTAAAAGTATAAAACTAAAAATAGATAATGGAGTTTGTCAAGACTCTATCACCAAAGTGATAGATATCGGTTCTCCACCTACAGTTATCATCAGCAATGACACTTCTATTTGTGAAGGTGGTTCTGTAAATTTAGTTGCTTCTGGAGGAGTTTCTTATACTTGGGTGGGTACTGACTTATCCGACAACAATATTCAAAATCCTATTGCAACACCTACAATCACTACTACATACACCGTGACTGTAACTGGTACAAATGGCTGTACAAATTCTAAAAATGTTACGATAATAGTTAACCCTAATCCTATTGCATCAATATCAAGCGATACGTCTGTTTGTATCAATGACACTGTACAACTCTCTGCTTCTGGTAGTGTCAATTACACTTGGTCACCAAAAACAAACCTTATAGGGACTAATATCAACTCTAGTATAAATGCTATTATTTTGAATGACATCACTTATAAGGTAATCGTTAGCGACAATAATAGTTGTAAAGATTCCGCAGAGGTGACTATTACTGCCAAAATTCTTCCCAATCTAACTAATTCTCCTGATGACATTATTTGTGAAGGTGATTCAGTTCAGCTTAGCGTTAATGGTGCATTATCTTATATCTGGACACCAAACTCTGCTATTTTAAACCCTAACACAGACAATCCTATAGTTTTTCCAGTCATTAACACAAGATACAGTGTGACAGGAACTGCCACTAATGGATGTTCTGATACTAACTCAACCTTTATCACAGTTGTCCCACCGCCTAGTTTTACCACTAGTAACGATACTTCTATTTGTTTTAGCGAAAGCGTAATATTAAGTGTGACAGGAACGGACAACTATACTTGGCAACCTGGAAACCTAAGTGGGAATAACGTCACTGTCTCTCCTACAAACACAACTACTTATACTGTGATTGCTACAAATGGAAGCGGTTGTACAGACTCTAGTACTATAAAGGTTACTATAAACCCTCTGCCAATTATTAGTATTAGCCCAGATACAACTATATGTGTAAATGATGATGCAAGGCTTATAGCTTCTGGTGGTGGCACATATAATTGGGTATCTCCTTTAGGGATTCCTGATAACACAAATGACAGCATTTTGGTATCACCTGTCACTACTACTACTTATGATTTGACGGTAAGTACGGCTCTTAGTTGTACAAAAGACACTAGTGTTACAATTACGGTAAATCCTTTACCCTTTATAGAGTCTATCAATGACACCGCAGTGTGCTTAAATAGTGTAATTAGCCACAGTAACAACTCTACAAATAACATTAAATGGAATACCATTGGTGGATCTCTTATTAGTAATACACAAAATTTTTCTATCATCGCTTCCGCTAATGAAACTTATATACTGAGTGTTACGGATGCTAATAGTTGTGTTGCCATAGATAGTTTTGAGGTGACTACGCTTGCATTACCTATTGTGATTCCACCAATTGATACAATATTATGTATTGGAGACTCTGTTCAGTTTACAGCTACTGGTGCTGTTAGTTACACATGGACTCCCAACAATGGGGCTATATTATCTCCTTCTAGTCCAAGTACTATCATTGTGCCTACAATTAACCAAACTTATCAAATCATTGGGCATAATGCGGATAATTGTCTAGATACTGCTTCATTTGACATCACGACAAAACCAACTCCCAACTTAATAGTTTCTAACGACACTATTATTTGCCCTGGTGATTCTGCTACTATTTCAGCTAGCGGAGCAGATAATTATACTTGGACACCTATTATTGGCTTAGAAAACCCAAACAGTGCTATTACTAAAGCTTTTCCAATCATTCCTACTGATTACGTAGTAAAAGGAACTTTTAACAGTAATGGTTGTGCCGATTATGACACAGTAAAAGTAGATGTAAGTCTTATCATTAGTGTAAATAACCCAGCAAATGACACCACTATTTGTTTAGGTGAGACAGTAAGATTAGAAGCAACTGTCATTAATGCTACTGTATTCTCTTGGTCACCAACTACTGGAGTTGCCAATCCTGCAAGTGCAATTACAACAGTAACCCCAATAAACACAACTACTTATGTAATTACAGCGAGTAATGGAATTGGCTGTACCGCTTCAGATAGTATCACTATTACCGTTGATCAATCTCCTTCTGTTACAATCACTCCCGACACTACCATTTGTGAGGGTGACAATATCAATCTAATTGCAACAGGCGGTGGTACTTATCTATGGACTTCGACCAACCCTATAAGCGATAATGCCAACGACACTATTATTTTCTCCTCTTCTAGCACAGCTACTTACAACCTTACAATTTCAACACCTGTAGGATGTAGTATAGACACAAGTGTAACTGTAACAGTTAACCCCTTGCCTATTGTCCAAGCCATAAATGACACTAGTATTTGCGAAGGAAGTGACATCGTATACAACACAAGTGCCGCAGGTGTCATCAAATGGACGACACTAGCTGGTGCAGTTATTAGCAATACTTCTAACTTCTCTATCACTCCTATCCTAAGCGATACTTATATACTGATTGCAACTAGCGGAGATGATTGCTCTGCTAGAGACACATTTGATATTAATGTATTAATCAACCCATCACTTACAATTCCTAATGACACTACGCTTTGTAGTAATGACTCTGTGTTATTTATTACTTCTGGGGCAACCAATTACTCATGGTTACCAAATGACGGAAGTATACTATCCGCTAACAATGATAGCACCATCATCATTCCAACCATAAGCCAAGAATACACCGTAATAGGGACTATTAGTAATAATTGTACGGATACTGCTCATTTTTTTATGACCGTATTAGCCATTCCTAACTTAACAACATCTAACGACACTATTATTTGCCCTGGTGATTCTGTCACTATTTCGGCTAGTGGTGCGGATAGCTATACTTGGACTCCTGCTCTTGGTTTAGCAAATCCAAACAGTGCCACGACAAAGGTCTCCCCATCTATCCCTACCAATTATATCGTAAAAGGAGTATTTAGTGGGAATGGATGTTTTGATACAGATACGGTAAAAGTAGATGTGAGTCTAATCATTACAGTAGACAGCCCTGCCAATGACACTACTATTTGTACTGGAAAAACCATACCGCTAGAAGCTACGGTTATTAATGCTAGTACAATCGCTTGGTCACCAACTACTGGTATTGCTGACCCCCTAAGCCCAATCACAACAGTAACCCCAATAAATACAACTACCTATGTAATCACTGCTTCTAACACAATTGGCTGTACTGCTTCAGATAGTATTACTATTACTGTTGATCATTCGCCTAATGTGAGCATATCACCAGATACAACCATTTGTGAGAATGACACTATATCTATTACTGCCACAGGTGGGGGAACTTATACTTGGATTTCTAACCCTGCTTCTACCCTGCCAAGTAACGACACAATTAGTATACACCCAATACAAACGACTAAATACACAGTATCAGTATCTACCCCTACTGGTTGTACGGTAGACACAAGTCTTACCGTTACAGTATTACCGATTCCTGTTAAACCTAATCTTTTAGATACTACTATTTGTTTTGGAGAAACAGTAACGAAAATACACAATACTAATTTTTCGATAAAATGGATTAATGGGCTAGGACAAACACTAAGCATAAATGATACTTTATCAATTAGCCCTACCAATAGTGACACCTATATTGTAAACATTACTAATGCTGCCAATTGCTCAGCCTTAGACACTTTTAACATTACTGTAAACTCTATACCAACCGTCAGTATTAATAACTCAGGCTTAGACACATTATGTAGTGGTGATTCTGTACTACTAACCGCCAGTGGAACACTTAATTATCAATGGAATGCTAGTTTTGGAATTACATCTTCTACTTTAACTAATCCTAGTATCCAAGTAAAACCTAATACAAATACGCTATATTCTGTAACAGGAACAGATATTAATGGATGTAATAATACGGCTAATTATTTACTTGTTGTCAACAACCTTCCTAATGGATTAGTCTCTAATGATACAACAATTTGTATCGGAAGTTCTTTACAACTATCAGCTTTTGGGGGTAATAAATACATTTGGTCTCCAATTGTAGATGGTCTTAGCAACCCTAATAGTACTACTGTTACACTCATTCCTACTCAAGACAGAATTTTAAATGTTCGTATTGAAGGTAATAACGGATGTTATATTGACAAAAAAATTAACATCACTACCAATCCTTTACCCTCAGGAGTACTAACTAACACTATCGACACCTTGTGTTACAACAACAATAATATTGTTACAGCTGTATTAAACAATGCTTTCACAACAAACATAAATGGTACATATTCTTATAATAATGGGGGTTTCGTTAATAATCCGGATTTTGAAATCACAGGAACTCCCGCTGGAAACAAAACCACCAATATTCGATTTAAAGACCAATTTGATTGTATATCAACACCTATTACCCACAATACCTTAGTACTAGATGAAATTACTTTTGAGATAGATACTATTCAATTTCCTGAATGTGTAGGACCTAAAGGAGAATTTAAGGTTAAAGATATTTTAGGAGGAATTGCACCCTATAGTATTAATTTTAATGGCCTCACCACTACTGACCTCAATTTCATATTTAAAAACATAGACCCTGGCACGTACCCACTTAGCGTAAGCGATAAAAAAACTTGTACTAGTGATATTATTTTAGACTTTAATAGTAGTATTACTTTTGATACAAACACGACACAACCAACTTGTTATGGACTCAACAATGGCTCTATAAAAATCTCTAATGTAGTTGGTGGTGTAAAACCTTACCAATACAGTTTACAAGATAAACTTAACTATAGCTTAGACAGTAATTTTAATAGCCTAATTGCTGACAATTACACTGTATTCATAAAGGATGATACAGGTTGTGAAATCCCTATTTCGATTACCCTTAACCAACCTGACAGCTTATACTTCCTTCCGCCTACCATAAAAGATGAGCAATGCTTTGGTGATAAGGATGGAGAAATCACAATCATCATACAAGGTGGAATACCTGATTATAATGTAACCATTAATAATTCAACGATTACTAATGACACTATTTCATTACAAAACCTCTCTCCTCAAACTTATCCATTCACAATAAGTGATAAAAACAATTGTACAAAAACAGATAGCATTATCATCAATCCTGCAAATATATTTACCACTACGGCATCCCAAATTGGTATGCTTACCGACTGTAAGGCAAATGATGCAAGCGGACAGATAGATGCTACTACTGGAGGTTCTGGTTTTTATCAATATAGCCTAGACAATGGTGTGACTTTCAAAACAGAAATCAACTTTGAAAACACTGACCTAAAAACCTTAACTGCTGGCGTACATATCATTCTTACAAAAGACTTGATAAAAGGCTGTACCATTAATTCTTCTCTCACGATAGACACTGACATAAACTTAGACACGCTTAGAGATGATACTAGAGCAGCCTCTTGTGCAGGAAATGATGCTCATATAGAATTACTTAACTATCAATTCATCACTGCTCCAGCACCAATATCTTATCAGTTAGTTACAAATCCAGCAGGAACAATTATCGTACCCAACCAAGCTACACCAGTATTTGACGGTAGTACAAGTAATCCAATAAGCGGTGGAAAATACAGTATTATCATTACTGACGCCAATACTTGTGAATACAATTATGATATATATATACCTATTTCATTACCAATGCAAGTAAAAGATAGCATATCACCAACTCATTGTGGTCAGGAAAACGGTATCATTAAGCTTAATGTAATAAATGGAAATGCCCCTTATGTTGTTACAGTTACTTACCCTAACGGGAAAGACTCTGTTTCTAACAATTTATTATTTGACAGTCTAGCTGGCGGAAAATACATCTACAAAGTAGTAGACAATTCTTCTCCTATTGCTTGTCAATTTATAGACAGTGCTATACTGCTTAATGGAGAAGCAAATCTTACGTTAGACATCACACCAGTATCTTGCCATGGCTTACGTGATGGGGCAATAAAAATCATTGCCATTACCAATGCTGACACTTCAAACTTCAACTATAGTTTTATTTTCAACAACTTGACAGCAACAAAAGACTCTTCATTCACCAATATCGGCGGTGGATTTCATTCATTACAAATATCCGAATACAATAACGCAGAAAACACTACTTGTATCTACGATGATTACAACACTTACATCAATATAGTTTACAAAGACTCACTATACACGAACTTCTTAACCATACCAGAGGCATACGTACCTGAGCCAGATAGTATCCATACTTACGTTCAAACTATACCTAGCGATGTAGAAATCCCTAACGGAAAAATACATATAGATAGTATTTACGGAAGTTCAAATCCATACTTTATTTCGCTTAACGACACAAACTCATTTATCAACTTTAATGCAGGAACAGGCAATCAATACCTAAGCCTATCCGAAGGAAGCTACACCGTATACACAAAAGATAGTAGAGGCTGTTTTGACACCACTCAGGTTGCTATTGGTGTCAGATTCTTTATCCCAAATATCTTCACCCCTAACTTTGACGGTGTCAATGACCACTTTGAAGTCTTCAATTACGAAAGTGCTATAGACATTAAAATATACGACCGTTGGGGTACAGTTATTTATGAAAGTGATGATTACGCTAATGATTGGGATGGTGGAACAGCACCTGACGGTACATACTTCTATGAAGTAAAAACAGAAAACAAAGTCGTAAAAGGTTGGGTAGAAATCATAAGATAAAGCTACTTCTCTTTTACAAAACTGATATTTCGTTTCAAACCCTCTATTTTAGTCCGCCTAATTGCTGAACCCACAAAAGTCTTATCAAAAACTTCTTCTGTGATTTCTTCTAAATCTTTGTCACTAAGCCCCTTAAACAAATCGTTAGGGTTGAAAGCTTCCGTCTGATGAGGAGTAGACTTACTATTCCAAGGACAAACATCCTGACAAACATCACAACCAAACACCCAATTATCAAACTTTCCTCTCACCTCTTCTGGGATTGCTTTTTTAAGCTCTATTGTATAATATGAAATACATTTACTCCCGTCCACTACGTAAGGATCTACAATCGCACCCGTAGGACAAGCATCTATACAGCGTGTACAAGTGCCGCAATAATCAAAAGTAGGGTTATCATACTCTAGCTCTAATACCAGTTTAACTATAATATGAGTCTAATTTAGATTGAATTGTTTTTTGCAATATCGAGGAAAAATGATTTAGCATAACTGGTTAAGGTAAATTATTTTAACGAAGAGAGTGTAAAAACAAACAGGATAAATGACTTATCTTATAGTTAAAATGGTATAAATCACAAATAATCTCTGCCACAAAACAGAAACTACCACTGTCTTTATTAATCAATAAACTATTCTTTCCTGTCCACCCTAAACCAGATTGCTGTGCCCACACCCTATCCATCACAGGAGCCGAATCAGTAAAAGCCCTACCATTTATCTCGCCTATTTCTTCCCTTATCACTTCAATAAACGCTTTACATTTCTTTCTGATGACCTTATGATAATCTTTCCCGTAAGCATATTTAGAAACCTTGTACTTCCCTGTACGAACTTCTTGAGGGTAATAATTAAGTGTAAGAGAGATTACAGATTTTGCCCCCTCTACTAATTGAGTCGGGTCAAGCCGTTTATCAAAATGATTTTCCATATAACTCATTTCACCATGGCGATTTTGGCGAAGCCAATCCTCTAACCTTGGGGCTTCCTCTTCCAAAAAACCTGCTTTTGATACACCACAAGCAGAGAATCCTAATTCTAAAGCCTTTTGTTTAATAAAAAGAGTGTTCTTATGGGTTTGAATCTTGTTCACAGCACAAAGTTAAAGAAAAACAAAGTCCGCAACTTAACCCATTAAAAGAATTATATCATTTTAATTTTGGTTATAAAAATTATTTGGGAGTTACTATCTTTGCTAAAAAAGCAATATGGTCGGGCTTTTTGTTTTCTTGTGTCATATTGAGCTTGTCGAAATACATAACAAAAAAACAAAAAGGATTTCCACGAAGACATGTCCGTCTACTGACGAATCCCTAACGCAAAAAAACACTTGCTAGCAGTCCTGGCCTCCCTTAAATGCAGAAACCAACTTATTAGAAAATAAAAATTCTTTTAATTCTGGTACAGTCACATCTAATATCTCATTATTCGTACCCTCCCAAATTTTAAGCCCTTTATATAAATACATTACATACTGTCCCATCCCCATCACAGAATTCATATCATGCGTCACTACCACTGTAGTAATGTCATACTCTTCTGTGATTTCTGTTATCAACTCATCAATCGTAATTGCTGTCTGTGGGTCAAGCCCAGAATTCGGTTCATCACAAAACAAGTATTTTGGATTCATCACAATTGCTCGTGCAATTCCAACTCTTTTTTGCATTCCACCAGAAGTTTCAGAAGGCATCAGGTGGGCAGCATCTTCTAATCCTACACGCTTCAAACAAAAATGAACACGCTCTTTTTTTTCTTCCAAAGACATCTTACTACGCATAGAAAGAGGAAACATCACATTCTCTTCTACAGACATACTGTCAAACAAAGCACTACCCTGAAACAGCATACCAATCTCTTGACGAAGATTTTTTTGAATCTCTAAGCTTTCATAAAAATCCCTTCCGTCATAAAGTATTTCACCACTGGTAGGAGGTATCAAGCCTACAATAGATTTTAATAACACGCTTTTACCAGTACCACTAGCCCCGATAATTAGATTTGTCTTTCCTTTCTCAAAAATTCCTGAAATCCCTTTTAGCACTTCATTATCCCCAAAACTCTTCTTTATGTTTCTAATCTCTATCATTATAATAAAAGTTGGGCTAATAAGTAATCTGCTAACAATACAGCGATACAGCTATTGGTTACCGCACTAGTACTCGACTGCCCTACTTCTAAAGCTCCTCCCTTAGTATAATACCCTTTAAACGCAGAAATAGAGGTTATTAAAAAAGCAAATACAACAGATTTAATAAGAGCAAACCGCACATTCGTTTCTATGAAGTCCATCCTTAATCCTTGTATATAATCTGCCTCGGTAGCAATACCAGTAAGCATCGCTGCTAAATATCCTCCTAACATTGATAAGAAACCCGCTAAAACAATTAACGCTGGAAATGTAACCAAAGCAGCAAGTACTTTAGGTAATACCAAATAAGAGGTAGCATTTACTCCCATTACCTCAAGAGCATCTACCTGCTCAGTAATGCGCATTGTCCCTAGCTCACCTGCTATGTGCGACCCCACTTTTCCAGCCAACACGATAGACATAATTGTAGGTGCAAGTTCTAGTAAAGTCATATCACGGACAAGCATTCCTATTACCGTTTTCGGGATAAAGGGACTTACTAAATTGTATGCCGTTTGTACTGCAGTTACCGCTCCTATAAAAAATGAAATAATCGATACAAGAAAAATAGAATTTACCCCTAGCTTAACACATTCCTCAAAAAAACGCCGAACATAAACCCTAAAGGATTCCATGTGGATAAAAAAACTAGCTATAAATAAAGAAAATTTTCCGATTAATGTCATTGGAGGATGAAAGTAATGTTTTTTTTTGCTAAAATACCATAAATAAAATGAATTCGTAATGACTTCTCTTAAAAATCAATCAACTAATGTCTAAAATTGTCATCACGGGTGGTACAAAAGGGATTGGAAGAGCCATCCTAGCTAAATTCTGGCAAGAAGGGTGGGAAGTAATTACCTGTGCTCGAAACGAAAAAGATTTATCAGCTTTATCAAAAAACTACCAATCTGAACGGATAGAAACATTTCCTGCAGATTTATCTAAAAAGGAAGACCGAACAGCATTTTGCAATATTCTTAAAGAAAAAAAAATTGACATACTAATTAACAACACCGGCACTTACATCCCTGGAAGTATCCACGAGGAAGATGAGGGGGTTTTACAAACAATGATTGAGACAAATTTATACAGTGCTTACGACATCAGTAGAGCTGTAATTCCTCAATTAAAGAGCAAGAAATCAGGACATATTTTCACCCTTTGCTCTACAGCAAGTATTATACCTTATATCAATGGAGGCTCATATTGTATTAGTAAATTTGCATTACTAGGTATGAACAAAGTATTGCGAGAAGAAATGAAAGAACATGGGGTAAGGGTAACCTCTATCCTTCCTGGTGTAACAAAAACCGCTAGTTGGGATGGAGTAGACTTAGAAGAAGGACAATACATGAACCCTGAGGATGTAGCAGAAACCATTTGGTCGGCTTACAAGCTCAGTAAACACAGTGTAATAGAAGAAATAATTATGCGTCCACAATTGGGCGATTTAGACTAAAAAACATACAATTATGACATTTGATGAAATCAACATTGGTGATACAGCTAGCATAAGCAAAGTAATCACATCAGAAATGATAGAAAAATTTGCAGAAATATCTGGTGATGACAACCCTGTACACCTTGATGAAGAATTTGCTAAAACTACTGTATTTGGTGAGCGAGTAGCACACGGAATATTAGTAACGGGACTTATCTCTAATGTACTAGGTAGGAAACTACCGGGTTATGGTTCTATTTATGTATCGCAATCAGTACAATTTATGAGACCCGTAAAAATTGGTGACGAAATCACTGCTACAATAGAAATCATAGAAAAAGATGAGCGACGTGGTACTTGCAAGTGCAAGACAACTTGTACCAACCAACTAGGAAAAGTAGTAATACGAGGAGAAGCAGTAGGAATGCCTCCCAAAGCATAATTTTAAAGTATGAACACTTCTTATTGCGAAAGCTTAAACAAATACAAACGTCGCCAATCTATTGAAGTACAGGTTGGAAACATAACATTGGGTGGAAATAACCCTATCAGGATACAATCTATGACCACCGTAGATACGATGGACACAGAAGGTTCTATCACACAATGCGTTCGTATGATTAAATCTGGTTGCGAGTACATCCGTATTACTGCACCTAGCATTAAAGAAGCCAAAAACCTCAAAAACATAAAAGATGGGTTGCGACAACAAGGTTATAACACTCCCCTTATTGCAGACATTCACTTTACTCCAAACGCAGCAGAAGAAGCTGCCAAAATAGTAGAAAAAGTTCGCATCAACCCTGGTAATTTTATTGATAAAAAGAAATTTGACATCATAGAATATACTGACAAAGAATATGCCCAAGAGCTAGAAAAAATTCGCATCCGATTCATCCCTTTGCTCCATATTTGCAAGGAACACAACACTGCTCTACGAGTAGGTACAAACCATGGATCTTTATCTGACAGAATTGTAAATAGATACGGAGATACGGCCCTAGGCATGGTTGAGTCAGCCTTGGAGTTCTTACGCATCTGTCACGACGAAAACTTCACCGCAGTAGTTATCTCAATGAAATCCAGCAACCCTATCGTGATGGTGCAAGCCTACCGCCTGCTAGTAGCCAGACTCAACGAGGAAAACTTACCTCCCTACCCGCTTCACCTTGGCGTAACAGAGGCTGGAGAAGGAGAAGATGGAAGAATAAAATCTGCCGTAGGTATTGGCACATTATTAGAAGATGGACTTGGTGACACCATAAGGGTATCACTTACAGAAGACCCAGAATTTGAAGCCCCTGTAGCCAAAACATTAACCGAAAGGTATATCAACAGGGCTAATCATCCCACCATACCTAAATGTGACGAAAGTCTTATCACCCCTTATCAGTACAGTAAGAAGAACTCTCTTTCTATCCAAAACATAGGAAAGAAACAAGTGCCAATAGTCCTCAGTGATGTTTCTCAAAAAACAATTACTACTGACTTGCTCAAATCCCTTGGACATCATTACCTACAAGAACTAGACAAATGGGCAACTAGTGATATGGCAGTTGATTATATTTATGTTGGTAATCAATCATTAAATATAGAATTACCTGGTACAATCAGAGCAATAGTCAATGCTGACAAATGGGATAAAAGCACGATGTGTTATCCCTTATTTCACTTCCGTGAATATACCGACAACACGGAACTACATCCCCAACTTAATTTTTTACTCGTGGATGTCGATAGTGACACAATTGATACAATTGACGAAACTGTAGTTTTGATTTTACACTCTAATAACAGCAATTATTTAGCTGCAATTCGTTCCTATATTCTCAACCTAGAAGAGAGAGGCATTCGTAACCCCGTCATCATTCACAATACTTATGATGGTACTAGTTTAGAAAACTTTCAATTACACGCTTCCGCAGATATCGGGGGCTTGTTTGTAGATGGTCTTGGTGATGGTGTTTTTCTTAAACACAAAAATATTCAGGCTTCTATGAGAATCTCTTTTGGTATATTACAGGCAACTCGTACACGAATTACCAAAACAGAATACATTAGCTGTCCATCTTGTGGTCGTACATTGTTTGACTTACAAGAGACTACTGCCAAAATCAGAGAACGCACTAATCACCTCAAAGGATTAAAAATTGGAATTATGGGGTGCATAGTAAATGGCCCTGGTGAAATGGCTGACGCAGACTATGGTTATGTAGGTTCTGGGAAAGGAAAAATCACATTATACCGAGGACAAGAGGTCGTCAAAAAATCCGTCACCTCAGAGACTGCCGTCAATGAACTTATCGAAATCATAAAATCAGATGGGAAGTGGGTGGAAAAGAAAGCTCGATGAGTTTATATCGTTTACTCCTTCTCGAAAATGATTTTTCTAACGGAATAGAAATAGCAGTAAATATTCTTGAGGGAACGATAGCTAGTATTAGTGTTTTGTTGTTCGTATCATTATTTCTTATAGGTTCACCATATTTGTTTTATAAAATTCCGACAATATTTAATTATCAAAAAACAGGAATCACACTTGCTTCTGTTGTAGCGTTACTTTTTGTTTCCACCTTTATTTATATTTACTTTCAAGATGAATTCTTTTCTAAAAGCGACTCTATAGAACTATTAGCCGAGCAAGATATTTATTTATCTGACGATTTAAAAATCATCAATAATGAAAGCAGTGGTGGGATTGATGGCTATAATCAAATTTTAATTCTAGAAATCTCTGATTTAAACACGAAAAAAACAATCTCTAAATTCAGGAAAGAGAACAACGGATCTTTAACTCAAGAGACCACCCTAGAACCACAAGATTGCACGAAACAGTACAAAATAAGTATCAACCCAGATAAGAAACAGATTACTATCCACGTTTCTTCCTATATTAAATAATCAAATCAATTTAAAAAAAAGCTCTTCGTTTAGTGGACTCAGTATCTTTTACGTATTTTGGTTTGAACTTATTTTTTAGGGGTAATCACTACAATTCTCTTTGAATAACAAAGAACCGTTATTGTTTCCTAATGATTTAGATTGAACAAAATCTTAAAAACGAAACCCCTGAGAAGAACTATTTAAAAGATATAACACAAAGTCTTTTTGAGTATTATAATAAGATACTTCAACCCCTACTATAGCATGAGTCCCCCCTACAACACTGCATAACGTATACTTCAACAAAATACTCTTTTCTGAACTTTGTTTTTTTTGAAACAGACACATACCATCTCTTCTTTCTATCACAGCCCCATCAAGTAAAGAATCTATATGATATTCAAAAAATAATAAAACTTTATTAGAATCTATTTTTGACTCATCTATATCACCGTATTTATTTAAAACATAATCAAACTCTGGATAGTATGATTTCTCTACCCACTTTGAAAAACAAATAGAAGAATCTTTACTAAAGTAAATAGAGCTATCATATTTTACCGTTTTTAATTCGACAAAATTTTTAGGTATCGTAATATAATAACCTACTTCTGCATTATTAATTGTTAGAAAAATAGAGTCTTCATAAAGACTTGGCTTTAACAAAATCTCTTCTTCAATAGAATCAATAGTGGTTCCTGAGTCTAATTTTACTTTATGTTTTTCATCACTATTACAAGAAATTAAACACAGACATAAAAACAATACTACACCTTTCATAACAAATCATTCTTTTACTTCTCTTTTATATTCTGTTGTTCTTCTTACGATTACTTCACCTCTACCTCAAATGATGCAATCACCTCTTCTCTCCTATTATACAATTTTACAGGGATAAGTCCTGTTGAACACACAATATTAACAGCCCCTTCATCTGTTGTTCGATATCCTATTCCGTTTAATCGCATCAAATATCTTGTTTTACTATTTTTTAACTCAACAGTCATCATGCGTAACGAGTCAACAACATAGTAATATTGAAGAGGTAGTACACCGTACCATTTTTTACGTTTAGCTTTACCAATCCATATGTCCAAGTCATCAATAAGGTGAAGAGAATCTTTTATCGTTATTATACCATATTGACTATAATCTACGTCAATTATCTTGTTTGTTTTTCACATTCTCTTCGTTAAAATAATCTACCGTAACTAGTTATGCTAAATTATTTTGCCTTAATAATGCAAAAAATAATTCAATCTAATCTAGACGCATATTACGATCAAAATGGTATTAAATGCGGTTTAGCATATAAAAACAAACCTTTTTTTTTAGCGTCTTGAATGCTCGACACATTACACTTGTTTTGATGAACAAAGTCTCCATTTTTTGAAAAGAAAATGCTTATTTTATAATACGAAAATGAAATCAGAAAGATAATTACAAATATTTTTATTGCTTTTTTCATTTTTTAGTTGTCCTCTTTTTCGTCGGGACTAAAAGCTTATCTAGCTTTACACCATCATTACTTCCTTTCCCATTCTGGATACTTCTTTTTAAGCCAAGAGTATTTCCACTCATCAGGACAACCTACACAGTCGTCATAACTAGCCCCATGAGAACCATATGCATCACTCAAAAAAAGAACAAAATCTTGTAATTTCTCATTCGTATAATTCTTATTGTTGTATACAAAACCACCTTGATAACCGTTAAAACAAAAACGTTCTTCACACTTCCCAATAAAAAAGGTAACACTTATATTAGGCACAATATCAGAAGAGTCATTTTCTTGACTTTCTTCTTTTAAAATTTTCAAAAACTCGGATACTACTTCATCATACACTATTACAGGAAGTACATCAACATAAAAAAAATCAGGCTCAGTCTCTACTACTGCCCTACAGCATCTTGACCCCCATCTATCTACCGTTAACCCCCTGTCGATTATCCTAAGGGATGATATTTTAGCATGAGTAAAGTCTAAGCTACTAGTACGGCAAGAGGTCGTAACAAGTACTAATCCTAACAATAAAAAATAAAACTTATTGAGACCCCACACCAACTTTATTTCCTGCTGCATCTTTTACGTATTTTGGTTTGAACTTTTGCTTAAATTGTTTTTTTTCTTCAGGATCCACCTGTCTTCCAGAATAATTTGTACCTGTCCTTTCTACCCCGTAATACTTTAGATATCTAGAACCTGTTTTATATCCGCCAGTATTGGTTCGGTTGTTTTTTGAATCAAACTTATAACCTACCTGACCGCCATTTCTTCTTAATTCTTGAGCATGAGTTGACGCTACTCCTCCTCTAACTAAGTAAACAGAAGAGTTTTTCATGTTATGAGAATACCGTGTTTGCTTAAAGCTTTTACCATGTATATGGTTATATACTTCTGTTTCCCACGTCACAATGGCATCTTTTTCTCTTGGATTTCCATATTTCTCAAGTGGCTCCGTATATCTACCAAAATCAAATAAATATTGTGCTAGATGCCTAGACTCATGAGCTAAAATAACCGTAGGAGATGCCACCCATCTACTTGGATATTCATTTGCTGCTTCTGGATCCCAAAACAAAGTCATGGCCGTATTAGACTTTTCATGATTACCTTTAAATCCTGCATTCATGTTTTCTGGTAATTCAATATATACTATAATGTCTTCCGCAGTCTTAACATCCAAAAGAAAGCTACCCGCATCAGTCCCTTTCATATAGCCTATAGCTGCATAAAAGGCTCTTTCGAGCTTATGATCATGGTCATTGGCAAACACAAACTTATTACCATCATCACCCACTCTTCATAAGACTCCTTCGGCAAGTCCTTGTAGCCCAATTTATCAATTTTTGTGTACATTACCTCTTGTTTTATATACAATATTCTCAAAACGGTAGGGTTTGGCTGTAACTTAGCCTGCTCCTTTATACCTCTATCACTATAATAATTTGCCTTAGACATCAACAAAGGAATACAGTTAGGGTAATACCGTAATGCTGTATCTATAGCTGACAGGTAAAAATCATCCATCCCAAACTGAAACTCATATCCGCTTGCCAAGTCAAACATAGTCATCGCAATACTTTCTTTCTGATTAAGAGGATGCATATAAGACTCGCTTTTAATTGCGTCCACAGTAATCCCCATTTGTTTAATGATCCACTGGTCACTAGGAAAGCCTGAGTTTGTTAGTTCAACGTTTATCCATTCCCCTTTTTCGTCAAGGTGTTTGATATAGACATGATTGGGAGCCATCGTTAAGTGATCCTTTGCACCAATCTCTTCACATAATATTTTATATAAATAAGGCAATGAGTGACAGTTACCTGTTTTGGTCTTCATTAATTTAGTCGTAAACATCTTTGTCCAATCCTTATCCCCCATGAAATCATCAAAATCATAAGTATATGGCTTATGATTATTAATTGGCAAAGTATCAGTCATATAGGTGAAAACTGCCCAATTACCAGCTGTCTTATACCAGTTTAACTATAATATGAGTCTAATTTAGATTGAATTGTTTTTTGC
>CAZEGV010000005.1:0-67049 GCA_964511645.1 uncultured Cytophagales bacterium | reverse complement strand
TTAAGACTATTGATAAATCTGTAGTCGTAGTTCCGTCATTACAAATAGTTCCACCGCCTGAAATAATGCCTGTAGGCAATGCTTTTATCTCTACTTCTAGTGTAGCTCGTGGACTCTCACAACCGCTTTGTGTTCTTGTTACATAGTAGTTGGTTGTACCTGCTGTGCCTGTTGTTAATGTTGGGGCGGTAGCATTACCTGTACCACCTGTTGCATTGGCATACCATAATTTTGAGCCTGCACCTGTTGCTGATAAGGTAGGTACTGGTGAACTGTCTTTACATACACTGATGTCCGTAGTGCCTGGTGCTGATGGCAAGGCTTTTATCTCTACTTCTAGTTGAACTCTTGGGCTCTCACAGGATCCGCCTATTGTCTGGCTTACCCAATAACTAAGTGTTGTGGCTGTTGCCGTACTTGGTGTGGGTGCTGATGCTAAAGCCGAGCCTCCTGTATTTGTCGTATACCATTTTAAATTTAGCCCTGTTGCTGTTAGTGTAGGGATCCCAGTTTCATCTTTACAGTAATTTAAGTTAGATACCGTGGGAGGAGTTGCTGCTGACCCTATAGTTATAGCATTACTTATACTCTTTGAGCTACATCCATTTTTAATCACTTTTACAACATAATCTCCAGCATCAGAAGCTACTGCACTTGTTTTAGTGTAGCTAGAAGTTGTGCCACCGATTGCTCCAAAATCTTTTTCCCATATATATATAGCCCCTGCGGTTGTTGTGGTAGCAGTTACATTTAAAGCTATATCTTCTCCTATGCAGTAATTTTTTTTCCCTTCGATTATAGGAATGGTTGGAAGAGGAATGGCTGCTAAGTCTATGGTTTTCGTTATTGTACAGATATGGGTTGTTGTAGGGTTATGTGTTTTTAAAACTACCTCTATAGTATAAATACCTGGCCCATTAGTAACTATAGCTGTGTCAGATAAAACACCAGATGGTTCAGGTGGTTTTCCATAAGTTTGACTTTCTGTACCTGGACCAGAGACGTTTGTTGTATATATGGCAAAACCAGGGTTAGGGAAGTCTGGGTAAAGTGCCCCAGCTATTTCCACTAAAATCTCACCGTTTTTTTCTGTTGGTAAGATCCCGTCACAAGCCCCACCTGAAGTGGATGATAAAGTGACTGTAAAGGGGCAACACCCAATGGTTTTTTTTGTTATCACAATAGGTAAAGCTGCACACCATGGCTCTTCAATTGGCTCAAGTACCCAATTGGCTGCTATGTACCCTGTCCCTCCTCCGTCAACAGGATCACTTGAGGTCCATGTTGTTGGATGAAAATCGATAATAGAAACATCTTCATTTCCTACTAAAGGACTATATTTATGGCTGTTGTCATTAAACTCTAACTTGTAATTACCCGCAGTCAATACAGTGTTAATCGTAATTGTATACCTAACATTTGCCGAAGCGGTAAAAACACCACTAGCAATAATCACTCCCCCACTATCTTTTATCCTCCATGGTTCATTAGTGAAATGAGCATAGCCACTTTCTACATCCAAAGAAATAACCCTTAAAGACTTTAGCACTGTAAAATCCATATAGTTAGTGCTCTTATAGAGCCCCTCATTTGAAGGTAAATTCGTTGGTCCATAAGTTCCTCCAACAAACCCGTCTACATTTACATATACTGTTTTATCTCCAGACCCAGAAGGTGTATATTTAACAGGGTCTCCACAACCAATAAGGTTAGTTTGAGCGGCATCTGTATAGTAGCAATAGTTTTTACTGTCTCCCAAACTTAAATCTATCTCATCTCCTGGGCAATAGTCTAAGTTGGGATCTGTAATTGGATCTGGACCAATAACTATTGGGACGGTCTCTGTTTTGGTGATCCCACAAGTAGCATCTGTTACAGTAAGCGTTACAGTATAATCACCTGAAGTGGTATAGGTGTGGTTGGGTGAGTTAGCATTTGAAGTACCTGTACCATCACCAAAATCCCATAAAGGTGTACCACTAAGCGTACCCGTAAACGTATATGAAAAGTTAATAGATGTATTTACACATAAGTCAGTATGAGAAATTTGTACTACATTACTTACAAAAGAAGGGACAAAAGGTGGAAGTCCTAATTGAGACAATGCTCCAAAAGTTCCTGTGGTTGCTAAGGCAACTCCTTTAGATACCCAAGTACCACCCGTATTAGGGTTGTCTATTACATCAAGAAATGATGGAGAGCTGTTGTACTCTGAAGCAACATAAATTTTTCCATCAGGACCTTGTTGAAGAGCTCCAGCTTTAGCCCCCCCAACCGTACCTAGTGTGACTCTATTCATGTCAGAGAGCCGATAACTGAAAACTGTCTTAGAAACCAAGTCTGAAACAAATAAATATTGTCCATTAGGAGAAAACTCTAAACCATACGGATCTATCCCTGTAATAGTAACTATGGGAGCAGAAGGAGTACCTGTTGTATTATTGAAATCTATGATTTGTACTTGGCTAATTCCCCCAACTCCAGCTTCTGCCCAATAAGTAATGGCTAGTTTATCTCCACAGGGTGAAGGTTTAATAGACCCAATTCCATTTTTTGGGGCATAGCCTAAGGACACTGATTGCTGATTAGCGACATCTACTCCTGTAGCATTAATAGGGGTGATTATGTAGTTGTTTGAATTTAATTCATGATTAATTAGCCAATAATCTGTTCCGTTAGAATGGGCGACGAGCCCATTCATTTCACTTAAATATCCTGTTTTTATTATTTTATTTTTAGTTTCGACACCTGTGATTAGCTCAACGCCCCCTAATCCACCGTTTAGAGTCATGTCAATAACAGTGTAATTAATTCCTTTACCAGTCCCGCCATTGTTTGTTATAGATTCAGCAGTAAAAACATAATACTTAGTTGTACTGCCAATAACAGGGAGAATAATACCTGACTGAGCAGCAGAGGAGTTTCCCCATAGACTTGTAGTCATTAACGCATGGTTTCGATTCCAAACGTTTATCCCATCCGTATAAAACTGAAGTATTCCCGTGTTGTCAGAAATAGAAGCAGAGCCTTCAGAGGTATTAATGTTGGCAGCTACTTGAGGTGTTGTTAAAGAGGTAGGGGGGACTGTGTTAAAATCTAACCCTGCCCATTTTCCGAAGTACCAAATATTAGCTCTTTTCTGCCCTATCGATAAAATAGAAATCAACAAAAACAAAAACAGCAGTGACTTTTTAAAATTCTTCATATTATATACCATTATAACGTGTATTCAATATTAGACTGTTTTGTAACCTACATAAATCTAAATTGAAAGGCAAAATACTCAATCTAATCTATAAATCATAAAGGAAGAATGTCTTATGGGTCATCTTACTTAAAAAAAGAGATGGACTTTTCTAAAACAAAGACAAAAAAGGGAGAAAAAATGATAGTCAAGAATGTTTTGGAGTATAGGATAAATCAAAAAATAAACTAACTTTGTTTTCGGGGTAAAAATAAAGTTTATGGAAAATTCTCAATTTGTAATCCTATTGCTAGTTCTGTCAGCAATTGGGGCTTATTTCTTTTTTAAAGGGAAGAAAAAAAGTTTTAATACACCTTTGGAAGATTTGAAGGTGGGTACTAAGTTATCCATTAAAAAATTTGGCGATAGGAAAGAAGAGTTTACGTTAGAAGTAAAATCTAAAAATAGACATGAAGCAGAAGATGGCGATTTGTTTTGGTATGAATACAATTGCATATCGGATAGAGGAGAAGAGTTCTGGTTACAAATAGAATCGATAGATCCTTATGAAATAAATGGAGGAAACAGAACTTTGAATATTAATGAATTAGGAGTTGCTGTAGACGATTTGTTAAAAATAAAAGAAGGAGAATTGGCTTTTCATTACTTAGGACAAGCTTACTATATGGACAGTGGCGGAAGTGCGAGATGTTATATAAATGAAGGAGAGCAAAGTTATTTGTATGCTTTTATAGAATTTTATGACAGCACAGATACTAAATATATTTCTGTAGAAGTAGTGGAAGGAGAAAATCCTAAAGTATATCTTAGTTTTGAAATAGAAACAAATCAAATTAATCTACTATAAAAAAGATGAGCGATAATTTTTCTACCCCAATTGGGCAACATGTATTGTTAGATCTATACCAATGTAACGAAGACTTATCTAACACAAGTCTTATACAAGAAATAATGGTAGAAGCTGCTAATCAGGCTGGTGCAACTATTGTTGATGAACGGTTTCATACTTTTTCTCCGCAAGGCGTATCAGGCATGGTGATTATAAAAGAAAGTCATTTAAGTATTCATACTTGGCCTGAACATTGTTTTGCTTCAGTGGATATTTATACTTGTGGAGAAGTGCTGAATTTTGAAAAAGCTATTGCTTGGCTCAAAAAATCACTTGGAACAGATAACTGTGTTCAGAAGCATTTTGAAAGAGGGAATTATATTATAAATGAACGAATTAAGACATTATGAAAAATTATTTAAAATACATATTATTGAGCTTATTGATAATGTTTTTGACCGCCTGTGGTGGAGAGCCCAAACACATAAAAAGCCCCATAGATATTATGATTAAAGAAATGGGAAATGAACCTGTTTATGATATTGTTTTGTATGACTTAGAGGATAATAGTGGTTTATTTAGTAGTGACTACAAACATCAATATAAAATCATAAAAGAAAAAGACAGTTTAATGATTAACAATGCAGGAGAAGAGCTTGTACAAAAAATACCTTATACTATTACAACACCTTGGTATAAGGTTAGTAAATCATTCTTTAAATCTCATGCAGATAATATGGGGATGGTGATTGCGTCTAAAGACTCCACAGGTAAAATCTCAAAAATACCAGCACCACTAGGTTATAGCCGATACGTCGGTAATTCTCGATATGGACATTGGGGAGGTGGTACTTGGCATTTTTTCTCTAACTACCTGTTTATGCGTGCTATGTTTGGCGGTGGTATGTTTTACCGAAACAATTATAATACTTACAATTCTTCTTACCGTGGTCGACAAGCCTATTATGGCAAAACAACAACAGGATCACCTAAGTATGGAACAAAAAGCTCCGCAATGCAAAAAAGAATAAATAGCGGAACATCAAAATACCGCAGTGGATCGAGGTACAGAAGTTCAGGAAGCTCAAGGTCAAGAGGAGGAGGATTTGGGAAATAATCAACACAAAGATTTAAGCTCAACTATTCTTAAATTTTCTTTACTAGCAACAGGTATAGCAGGCGTAGTTGCCGAATATATTTTGGCAACACTCGCCTCTTATTTTTTGCCCGATGCGACCGTTCAGTGGACGATGATTATATCGGTGATGCTATTCTCTATGGGAATAGGTAGTCGCTTGAGCCGTTTTTTAATCCATGATTTATTAGACAAATTTGTGTGGATTGAAATTGCCTTATCAATTTTAATATCTTTTACCGCATCTATTGTCTTTGTCGCCGCTGGACGAACCGTTTACTACGGTATTATTATTTACGCCTTAAGTATTTGCATAGGTCTATTGATAGGTATGGAAATACCCCTCGTCACGAGAATTAATGAGAAATACGAGGAACTTCGACTCAACATAGCCTCTGTGATGTCATGGGATTATATAGGAAGCTTAATAGGCGGAGTGTTTTTTGTTTTTATAGGAATTCCGTATTTAGGAATGACCTATACCCCTTACGCTTTAGGTTTAGTTAACTTATTAGTAGCGTCTATTATTATTTTTAAATTATCAAATTCTCTAAAATCAAAAAACACATTACGATTCGCCTTTTTAGCAACCTTCATACTCATTATCAGTGGTTGTGTATTTTCCGAAAAAATTATTCTTTTTGGAGAGCAGAAGCGTTATAAAGACAAAATAATCCACATAGAACAAAGCCGATACCAAAAAATAGTTATTACCGAATCCAAAGGTTATTATTGGTTATTTATCAATGGTAATCAACAATTATCTTCCTTTGACGAATGGATGTATCATGAGCCATTGGTACAAATCCCATTAGCCTTGAGCAATCAAAAACAAAAAATTCTTATTATGGGAGGAGGAGACGGATGTGCCGTTAGAGAACTGCTTAAACATCCTGAAATAGAAGAGATTACCCTAGTAGATTTAGACCCTAAAATGACAATTTTAGCATCAACTCATCCTGCGTTATTGAGTATGAATCAACACTCTTTGTCAGATAAAAAAGTGACAATTATTCACCAAGACGCTTTTATATATGCCCGTGAAAGTAATAAAAAGTATGATTTGGTGATTATTGACTTACCTGACCCAAGGACGATTGACATCAATAAACTATACACCAAAAATTTTTATGGGTACATCAATGATTTGTTAGCAGATGATGGTATTGTGATTACCCAGGCTGGGAGTCCTTATTTTGCTACCAAAGCTTTTTATTGTATTGAAAAGACGATGCAAGAGACTGGATTTTATACTTTACCGATTCATAATCAGGTGATTACAATGGGAGAGTGGGGTTGGGTGATTGGGAGTAAGATACTAAATAAGGTGGGGATGAAAAAAAAACTTCACCAAACAGATTTCTCGAAAAAAAATCATAAATGGTTAAACAATGAGTCAGTTGCTTTGTTGACTTCTTTTGGCAAGCCGATGGTGGATACTAGCGGAATTAAAGTAAACACATTGGCTAGACCATGTTTGCCTAACTATTACCTCAAGGGTAATTGGGACTTGTATTAAGGGCGTGCCATCATCTCGCTGAAAAAGCGAAATGATGTCGGGCTATGCGCTATATCTTTTTTTATTTATTATTGTTTTTAAGTCAAAAAAAGGATGCCGTTACTATCCCTCACGCAAAAAAAACTTACGCTATAATTAAACCGATGTACTAGTTACCTCAAAATCAAACAAATCTTTTGGATGCACGCCCAAACCTTTAGCGATACGAAGGACGGTATCAATTGATGGGCAAATTTTTCCTGTTTCTATTCTTGCAATTTGAGACAAAGATAAGTCAATATCATAACATACCCCTTCTTGAGTAAAGCCTTTTGCCTTCCTTGTTTTGGCTAGATGCCTCCCAAAAGCTTTTATATACTCAATATCTACCCCCTTTCTCACACACCGTAAGTAAAGGATAATATTAGTTTTAAATTATAGCGTTATATGCTATAATTTAAGAAATTAATAATGTCTTTTTTTGTAAAAATAAAATAAACAAAATATGAAAAAGACATTATTAGTTTTACTTACAAGTATCAGCGTACTTGGCTACACACAAGAAAAGAAGGGCTATATTGGACTCTCTTTGGGGTTTAGCACTCCAACTGGAGATTTCGTTAGTAAAAACATAGACAATGATGCGGCAGGGTTTGCTAACTCAGGAGTTAATTTTAACCTCTCATTTGCATACAAGCTAAAAGGAAACTTTGGGATAACGGCAATGCTACACAGCCAAGCTCACTCAATAGATGCACAAGCTTTTGTAGATGATGTAGCAAAAGAGAACCCTGGAACAGTATGGTCACTTGAGAGCGGAAGCTGGAGTATTAGTGGCCTAATGGTAGGTGGATATGGCTCGTTTCCTATATCCGAGAAAGTAAGCTTTGACACAAGGCTTATGATGGGTTTTTTGACTGCAAAAGCTCCTACGTTTCGATTGTCAACTCCGATTTTAGGTACAGAGTTTTGGGTTGAGCAAGATGCTGGATCGGCATCTTCTTTTGCCTATCTACTTGGTGCAGGGTTTAAGTTTGACTTAGGGAATAAAGTAAGCTTATTGACTAATTTGGACTATATTGGTTCAAATCCAGAGTTTAATGATGTGAAAATTACTGATAGTTTGGGCGGAAAAGACACCAATAGTTTTAAGCAAAGTATGGGTTCTGTTAACTTAAGCGTAGGAATTGCATTGAGGATATAACACTAACAATATTCAGATTTATTAAAAGAGCTATACAGCAAATGTGTAGCTCTTTTTTTATAGGGTAATTTTATCATTTATAACCCAATCAGCATTCTTTTAAAAAAAAAACAATTAAAACAGCGATAAGTTGTTTTTTTTGCGAGTGGGGAAACGCCCAAATTAGCAATACCATTTTAAGGTTAATATGGAAAAAGTGATATTGTTTAATCTCCTGCTAAAAAAATTACTTTATGCACCACCTTCTTTTCAACTTCGGTATTAACCAGCTTTATCAGTTGGCTACGGTTCATACTTAGTTCGTTGACTAGTGCTGGGGAACTGATTTTCACATAAAGGACTCCGTTTTTTACATCTACCATTTGGGTGTATTTCTCAATAGCACGTCCTACAATCTTTCCCCAATATGCTATTACCATCGTTTCGTAATAACGTGTAGTCATCTTTTTGTCTTTAAAAAAAGCTTCTACTACGTCATTTATAGAGAGTGATTTACAATGTCTTCCTTTGGGTTTTTTGTACATTTCAGCGATACCTATTGACTTACTACAATCATTTGGACTTCTTCTAGCCTGCCATCACTGAGGTAGAGGTAGTAAGTGCCTTTGTTTAAAAATCCCAGTTCAAGTATAGTTTTAGACTCAATATCAAGATTCGTTTGTTCTATTACTTTTCTACCTGTAATGTCGCTAAGTATAATAGTTTTTACACCTTTTTCTATGTGAAGTTTATTGGCAGTAGGGTTTGGATATACTTTGACGTTTAACGTAGTTTTGATTTGTTCTTTTTCTTCTTCTTTAGTGTTTTTTAGCCCAGTCACATCCCCAAATACAGGGCGTATCATAGGTGTTCCAGCTAGCAAGATTGTTTCGTCCTGCGACCAAACTTCTCCGCTTCTTCTCATATATACTTTTTGTTGTATAAGATCGGTGTTTTTATCAAAACCTATATAAGTAGGGTTTAGAGAAGCAGATTCATAGCCAATATAATACTTTCCAGGAGATAAGATGATGCCTTTGTCTAAGTTATATCTAGTGAACTGATTAAGCCCTGTTTTATACCGAACTCCAGTAAAAATGCTCGCCAATCGAACAGAACTATTTGCTCCGTTTACACCTTCAATCGATTCCCATAAACGGATGGAAATTGGGGTGTTTTCAAGATTGTGACCGATTTTTAAGAAATTAATATCAATTGCTGTGATGGTGTCGCTTCCGCTAAACTCATATTCCATTACTAGTTCACCATATTCACCAAATCCGATTGCCATTTCGGCACTTCCGTCATCATAAGCGTAATAGTCTTTAAGTGTGTTTGTAAAGGATAAAGTGTCATTTGTAGACAAACTGTCATCAGGTGTGACTAAGGATAGTTTTGATATAAACGTAATCTCATTAGGGTTAGGGATTCCGCCAATATTATTATTAAACGTTATTTTGTCTATTGACAAGTTCACCTCTTTGTTGGATTGTGCAGGTAAGAAATCTCCAGTTGCCGTACTTTGACTCATAAGTAAACCGTTGGCAGTTATATCTAAATTCGTTTGTCCAATAAAGTTACCAATATTGGTCAGGTTAAATGTTTTTGCGTTAATACCATCGCTTAGCGTGAAGTTGGATTGCAATAGAGCCTCTACAGGGATGCTGTGATAATCAGCAAATAGAGATTGGCTTACGCTAGAAAATGCAAAATCCTGTATGTTATCGGTTAATCGACCTTTGTCCAGGTAGACATAGTCTATGTTCCATACATCCCATGCACCTGTCACTTTTCCGTGTGTTGTAAATTTAAATTGAAAAGCATCATGGAGGTAATTGGTGTCTTTTATTGATAGAAATTCATACACAAAATCATGCCCATTGATCAGTGTGTCCATTTGTTTTCTTTTGTTACTATCGATAGGAAAAACCTTTTTCCAAGCCCCTGATTTAGACTTAAAGAATAATTTCAATGTATCTCCGTCTTTTAATTCTGGAATCGTATTGGCAGAGAAACTTCCTTTTTGCCAATAAAAGCTAAAAGCAATACCGTCTAGTGTGCCATAAATAGATAAATCTATTGGTTTACTAATGATGTAATCCGTCTCTCCATCTATGTCGATTGATACATTTTCGGTAGCACCAGAAACAAAATTATACGGTTGCCCGTTATTATCAGTGCCATCTAGCGTAAGTGCATTGTAACTTGGAGGAAAAACAGCATAAGAATTGTTAACATATCCACCTCCACCTGCTAACCAGTAGTCATTAGTTGGGCTTCCTGTGTATGAACTAAAATCATCTATAAAAGGTAGGTTTAATGTATCTCCACCTTTTGCTTGGTTTTTTACTGTTTTATACGGAATTGTACTTTGGTATAGCTGTGCCCAAGTTAGTGTGGATGAAAAAAGTGATATTATGATGAGACAAATTCTAGCCATCTGATTTACGAGTTTTACCTATTACAGCATTTAATTTAGTGTTTCTTTTTAATTTATCACCTATCCTGATTCGTTTCCCACCTTTTTGCTCTAACCTAAATATATAACCATCATACCCACAGATAGTATCTAATCGATAGCCGTATTTTAAGTGGTTAGCTTCTAGTAATTTTTTTAAGTTACGCTCATCTGTATTGTGAATACGATTATATAGCTCTTTGGTAATCGTTATCGTAGGCGTTTTATCTTCATTAATAGTCAAAAATATTTTTCTGCCTTTTTTTACTTTTGACTTTGCTTTAGGGACTTGGTTGACGACAGCATTTAGTTTATGTGTTTCCGAAAAAGTTTTTTCATTAATTACAGCCTGTAGTCCAAGCTTATTTAACTCTAGTTTTGCTTGATTATAAGGGATGTTTTCTAGGTTAGGGACTTCTATATGTTGCCCATGTAAGGTGTCTCGATGCAGTTTTACATTAAAAAAATAATGCATAAGACCATAAGATAATAATGCAATGATTCCAAAGTTAATAAAAACACCTTTCCAAGTAGTAAATAACATCTTTAACACCTTCATTTTAATCTTGATTTATAGCGATAACTTCTTTGATTTCAGGGACTTCTCTTTTTACTGTTTCCTGTATCCCAGCTTTCATTGTCATAGCAGACATATTACAAGAGCCACAAGAGCCTAATAATTCTAGCTTTACAACCATTTCATCAGTAATTTCTATAATTCGTACATTGCCACCATCTGTTATGAGGTAAGGTCTTATTTTTTCTAAGGCTTGGTCTACTCTTTGGTGTAATTCTTCGCTCACGATATTTTTCTTTATGTTGTAATTTTTACTTGCTGACTTTCAGGTATAGATGCATTCCGAATTGCCACTTGTTGAGCAACAGCTTCCGCTAATGATGTAAACGCTTGAGCTACTATATTATTGCTCAATACTATTGGTGAGCCGTCATCTCCCGCCTCTCTTATTTGTTCTACTATTGGGATTTTTCCCAATAATGGTACGTTGTGTTTTTTGGCTAACTTATCTCCGCCACCTTCTCCAAAAATATAATATTTTTTATTGGGTAAGTCTTCTGGAGTGAAATACGCCATGTTTTCGATCACGCCTAAAACGGGTACATTGATTTGAGGCTGTTTGAACATTGCCAATCCTTTTTGAGCATCAGCTAAGGCTACTTTTTGTGGAGTAGTTACAATTACTGCCCCCGTTATAGAGGCTGATTGTACCATCGTCAGGTGGATGTCGCTTGTACCTGGAGGTAAGTCGATTAATAAATAATCTAGCTCAGGCCATTTAACATCATTAAAGAATTGACGCAACGCAGAACTTGCCATAGGACCTCTCCATACGATGGCATTGTCGGCAGGAGATAAAAACCCCATTGAGATTAGTTCAACTCCATATTTCCGAATTGGAATGACTAGGCTTTTTCCATCCTCTTCCACAATAGCAGGTTTGTCATCCTCCAAACCAAACATTACAGGTATTGAAGGACCGTAAATATCAGCATCAATCAATCCTACGTTAGCACCAGTTTTGGCTAGGGCTACCGCAAGGTTTGCCGCTATGGTTGATTTGCCTACTCCGCCTTTTCCAGATGCAATTGCGATGATATTCTTGACGTTGGGTAATGCTGTGTTAAGTTGATCTTGTACACGTGTCACATCCGCAATCATGTTGATTGTGATTTGTAAATCTTCTCCTAAATCTCTAGTGATAGCGTCTTCGCAACGTTGGCGAATTACTTCTTTGAGAGGGCAAGCTGGTGTTGTGAGAATGACTGTAAACGCAACTTTGTTGGCAACGACATTAACGTCTTTTATCATGTTGAGCGTAACCAAATCTTGTTTTAAATCGGGTTCTTCAACAGTAGATAATGACTTGAGTATAAGTTTTTTTGTTATTTCCATATCCTAATAGATGCAATATATCTTTTTTTGACGAGAAATGACCGTCAAAGATTACATTTCGGTTTCAAAACCTAATGCAATATGATCGTAATAATTTTCACTAAGGCTTAAAAAAGAAAATTTCTCGTTTGCCAAATGGCTCATCATAAAGTTTAAAAATGGTTTGTTGGATGAGTTGGTTTTTTCTGTTTCTTTTACCTTATCAAGTACTTGTTGTAATACATCTAATCGAATTTCTTCTAATATTTTCCAGTTAATGTCTTCGATTAAAATAAATAAAGAACCGTAATTTTGTATAAATTCATAGTAAAAACTGGGCTTAATTTCTTTTCTCCATTGCGTTAGCCCGTTTTTTATTTGGTTTTGTGCGTTTTCCCCTTCTTTAGTCAGTTGGTGGAATATAGAAAGGAATTTGGGTTTTAATAATTTTTTATTTAGTAAGCTTGGGTATATCTGTTCTTTTTTAAATGATATCCCATTTTTATATTTTCCGATAATAAATAAAGCATAAACTCCCAAAGGTAAACGTTTGTTTTGTTCTCTAAATGGGTATAAAAAATAATTCTCGAAAGATTGAGAAACATGGGATTCAAAATTAATACCTCTAGACACATGAAAATGATTCATCGTACCTACTCCATTTTTGATAGGATCTTTTGTTTTTTCTAATTGTATAACCCCTGTTATAATTAGGTGAGTGATGTGCACCCTCATCATCTCCTCTCCATTGCTATGATTGGGAGATGCCAAAAACATTAATTCAGCAGGAGATAAAGGACTTATTTTAGACATATTTTTCTACATCCTGAATCGTGATATTATCATCAGACATAATGACTAAACGTTCAATAACATTACGTAGTTCACGAATGTTTCCAGTCCATTCCATTTTAGATAATGCTTGGACTGCTTTTTTATCAATGATTTTTTCTTGCGATCCATAGTCGTTGGCAATATCTGACAAGAACTTCTCAATCAGCATAGAGATATCTTCTGACCGATCTTTGAGTGACGGCACTTTAATTACAATCACACTCAGTCTATGGTACAAATCTTCTCGAAAATTACCTTCTGATATTTCTTTTTTAAGGTCTTTGTTTGTAGCGGCAATCACTCTAACATCAACTTTTATTTTTTTATTTCCACCTACTCGGGTGATTTCATTTTCTTGTAAAGCCCTCAATACTTTTGCTTGCGCAGAAAGTCCCATATCACCAATTTCGTCTAAGAAAAGAGTGCCACCATTAGCTTGCTCAAACTTTCCTAGATGTTGTTTCTGAGCCCCCGTAAAAGAACCCTTTTCATGTCCAAAAAGAACGCTCTCTATCAATTCGCTTGGAATTGCTGCACAATTAACTTCTACCAAAGGTTTTTTTGAACGGGTAGATTTTAAATGTAGATGTTTGGCAACGAGTTCTTTTCCTGTACCATTAGCACCATTAATCATTACACGAGCTTCTGTGGGTGCTACTTTGTCAATCGCTTGTTTTACTTCTAGCATTTCCGCAGACTCTCCTACCATTTCAAATTTTTTACTAACCCTTTTGCGTAACACTTTTGTTTCTTGCACAAGGTTAGATTTATCCATCGCATTACGGATAGAAACCAACATACGATTAAGGTCTGGTGGTTTAGATATAAAATCAAAAGCGCCTTTTTTAGTAGCATCTACTGCTGTCTCAATTGTGCCGTGAGCCGAAATCATGATGAATTGAGTGTCTTTACCCAATGCCATTGCTTTTGCCAAAACTTCTGTACCATCCATTTTAGGCATTTTTACGTCACAAAGAACAACATCATAGTTATTTTTTGTAATCATTTCTAGACCTTCTCTTCCGTCTTTGGCCTCCGATACATCGTATTTTTCATATTCTAAAATTTCTTTTAGAGTACTGCGAATTACTGCTTCATCATCTATGATTAATATTTTTGCCATAAGTCTATTGATTGTAGGGATAAAATGAAACTACTCTCTTCTGATTATTTGTAAATAAAGTTTATTAAAAATAGATAAAAAAACTAATTCTCTTTTGTGAATTCTATCGTATCTAAATAGAAAGTAGTCCCCACTTTAGTGTATTTTAGGTATACCCTAAAACTCCCGTCATAAGCTTGGTAAGTACCAATTCCGTAGAGTGACCCGCTAGGAGATTCTCCAAGGTGATTGTATTCAAAACTTTTAGGAGAATGTGCCCTGAAAAAATCTTTTAGCACAACCATAGCTTGATTTTTATTCATTGTAGATTCCACTTTGTCAGTTTTCACCTCAACGGAAGCAGCTAAGTAAGGAGCGATTTCTCTAGAACTACCTACTTGAAGTGCCGATTTAACATTTTTTTGAGTGTTATCTTGCCCAAAAGATGCAATGGCAATCATCGAAATAAAAATTGAAAACAATATATTTTTCTTCATACCAAGAGCTTTAGCGAAAATCATACCAAACATAATGACAATGCTTTCGTATAATTATAATTTGAAATATAGGCGTTTTTAATTAAAGTCTTCTGATTTGGTGTATATTTTTCATATTTTTGTGGATAAGATAAAAACATTAATTTAGAGATACAGATGAACAAAAAAGTAGCCTTAATAATTATGGATGGATGGGGCATTGCCACTAATCCAGAAGTATCAGCAGTAGATCAAGCAAAAACTCCTTTTGTCGACTCATTATATGGGAAATATGTGAACAGTAAGCTAGAAGCTTCAGGGCTTGCAGTAGGTTTGCCAGTAGGACAAATGGGTAACTCAGAAGTTGGGCATATGAACATCGGTGCTGGACGTATTGTTTATCAAGATTTAGTGCGAATCAATAAGGCCGTTGAAGAAAATACTTTAAAAGATGAGTCGGCTATCAAAGAGATGTTTGAATATGCCAAAGCAAATAATAAAAAAGTACACCTAATGGGCTTGCTGTCGGATGGTGGCGTACATTCTCATATTAATCACCTTAAAGGTCTGACAAGTGCCGCCAAAGAAGTAGGTGTTGAGGATTTGTTCGTTCATGTATTTACTGACGGTAGAGATACTGATCCTAAAGGAGGAGAAGGATATCTTAAAGATTTAGAAAATCATTTGAGTAAAACAACAGGAAAAATTGCCAGTATTGTTGGTAGATATTTTGCAATGGATCGCGATAACAGGTGGGAACGTGTGAAGTTGGCCTATGATGTAATGACAAAATCAGTAGGTGAGCAATTTAGTTCTGCCGCAGAAGCTATTAAACAATCTTATGCCAATGATGTAACGGATGAGTTTGTGAAACCTGTAGTAATTACAGAAAATGGTCAAGCTTTGACTAAGATAGAAGAAGAAGATGTTGTAATGTGCTTTAACTTCCGTACTGATAGAGGAAGAGAGATTACACAAGCTTTGACTCAAAAAGATTTTCCAGAGCAAGACATGAAAGCACTCAATCTTTATTATGTCACTATGACTAATTATGATGATTCTTTCAAGGGAATGCACGTAGTTTTTGATAAAGACAACCTTAAAAACACATTAGGCGAAGTCCTTGCTGAAGCAGGTAAAAAACAAATCCGAATTGCGGAAACAGAAAAATATCCTCACGTAACTTTCTTCTTTTCAGGAGGTAGAGAGACAGAGTTTGATGGAGAGAAGAGACTCTTGTGCCCATCTCCAAAAGTAGCTACTTACGATTTGCAACCAGAGATGTCTGCTTACGATATTCGTGACGCTATTATCCCAGAGCTTAAAAAAGGTGAGGTAGACTTTGTCTGTCTTAATTTTGCTAACCCAGATATGGTTGGTCATACAGGAGACTTTAAAGCAGCGATGATTGCCTGCGAAACAGTTGATAAATGTGTAAATGATGTAGTGACTGCTGGGCTTGAAAATAATTATTCATTTATTATTATAGCAGATCATGGCAATTCAGATTTTATGATTAATGGAGATGGTTCTCCAAACACTGCACACACGACTAGTCTTGTGCCTTGCATCTTGGTAGACAAGACGTATGACAAAGAGATTAAGGATGGGAAACTAGGGGATCTCGCTCCTACAATCCTTGAGCTTATTGGTGTAGATGTTCCCGCAGAAATGACTGGAAACTCTTTACTTTAAATAAAACTTTTCACAAAAGGTATTGTCACTATTTTAAGTTGATAGTACCTTTTTATTTGAGAATGATTTTTTTTATCTGTTTAATAAATCACTTTGTCGTAAAACAACTGTTCTTTTAGGAGTTGTTATTTTTTTTAATTACCTTATGAGGACTTTTAAAGCGTTAATTCTAAAAAGAATTGCGTTTTAGAAAGATAATTATTTAAATACGAAATAAAAATGTCGCTAAAAAAACATATACTAAATACAATATTATTAGTGAGTACTTTTTTTGGACTCTCTCAAAATCCCACAGCTTACATTGCAGACTGGAAAGGTGGCGCTCGAGGAGCGTACTCTATTATTCATGATGACTATGGTGCGGCTGTTGTAGATGGGATTTGGCAGTATGCGGACACTATTTGTTTTAATCGTGGTATTAAATTTACTTTTGGTGCCATTGCTAATAGTTGTGAAGCTCAAAGAAACGTCAATGGATATTCAGATGCGTATGATTACGCTAAAAATGTTATGATGGCACAACATAGTCATGAAATTATGAACCATTCACACACGCACACTTGCGCTATCGGTAATGCAGGATGGAGTCCTTGTGGAGCAGCAGTAGGTCAAGCTTGGGGAGAGAATCCTAGTTCATCAGAATTTAATCAACAAATACGTCAAGCACACAACTCTATTGAAAATGGCACAGGGTTCAAGCCCATCTTTTATATTTTTCCTTATGATAGGTTTACACAGCATGCTAATGACACGCTAAAAAGCTTAGGCTACTTAGCTTCTCGTACTGGTTGGTCTTCACCAACTAATGGTAACGCACCTTATTACAGAAATGGATATGAAAATAGTGATTCTGCTAATTTTTTTCCAGACGCAGATGGTTTTTTTAGAACTTCTGTACAAGTATTTGACGATATAGATAGAGCCAAAAATGTAACAGATCAAATAACAGAACTCAATGAAGAAATTGACCATGCTATGAATAAAAACATGTGGGCAACTCGTGAATTACATAATGTTGGAAATGCTGGATGGGGAAGCGTCAAAGAAGAATCATATAGATCCCATATAGATTATGTAAAGTCTAAAATGGATACAAAAGAGCTATGGGTAGCGACTGTATCTGAAATACTAACTTATCAAATGCAAAAAATAAAAACAGCAGCTAATGCTAATTATGATGCAGGGTTAGGAAAAATAATTGTTACATGGTCTACCATTAATCCTCAATATAACGTCAACGTTCCTAGTTATTTATCTCCGCTTAGTATTAAAACACCCATTACACTGGTTGTAGACTTAGACGGTATCGCGGCTACTTGGGTTGTACAACAAGACGGAAATACAGTAACTGATTTTTTTCAAGTATCTGATAAATTATATATTAATGTGTATCCTCAAGACGGTGATGTAGAGATTACAAAATTAGGAAGCCTTCCTAATCAAAATCCAGTAGTAGAAAACTATCTTCCTGACTATCCTAACCTAGCAATTGACTTTATAGCTTTTGATATAGATTTAAAAAATGTTTTCGAAGATCTGCATACAATAGATGATAATCTTCTCTTTAGTTACTCAGGAAACACCAACGTACAAATCACTATTAATAATGGTATTGCTACCATATCATCAGTACTTGGTTGGGAAGGAACAGAAACCATTACCTTTACAGCGGAAGATGAAGGAGGATTAACTACTTCAGACGAATTTTATATTACTACCTCTGATTTTTTTGTCGGGCATACGCCATTTAATAATACCCCAATATCTATCCCAGGTATATTAGAAGTTGAAGACTTTGACCAAGGTGATGCTGAAGTAGTCTACCATGAAGTAAACACTTCTTGGGAGCCAAGCCCGTCTAGTAATCCTTACCGCAGTAATCACGAAGTAGATTTGGTTAGTGCTGGTATAGGAGGGTACAAACTTAGCTTTTGTGAAACAGGAGAATGGGTTGATTACACCATAATAGCACAAAACACCGACAAATATAAAGTGACTTTCCGAATAGCTCAAAAAGAAGATCAATGGGGAACATCAGTAGGAAAAGTAAGGTTGAAAATTGACAATCAAATTTGGATGCCAACAATGACAACTCAATTTACACCTTCTTATACAGATTATGCAAACGTTGAGTATTCTACACGAATTCCGCTTACTGCTGGAGGGCATTTGTTACGTCTTGAAATTATGGGTGGCGGTGTAGATATTGATTATATCGACTTTGAAGGCTTAATTACTTCTACAGCTAAAGTGGCTAAAAAAGAAAGAAAAATAAGCTTGTACCCTAACCCCGCAAAAACTATTCTTCATGTCGAAGGTGAATTTACTCAAGCACTTATTTATAATCAAATGGGGACTTTAGTGACGTCAAGTACAGATGTTAATATTGATGTCAGAGACCTTGCTGAGGGAGTCTATTACGTTAATGTTGATGATAAAATGTTGAAATTTGTAAAAATAAAATAAAATAAATTTTATAAAGTATTATTCTTTTAAAAAGTTCGTACCCCTTAAGGGTGCGAACTTTTTTATTTCTCAAATAATTTAAAATCTCTTATTTGAGGAGTATAGAATTTTGTATCTTTGACTTTTCATAAAAAAAACAAAAGAATGAAATTAACTTCACTTACTGCTGTATCACCAATTGACGGGCGTTATAGACGACACACTGCGGGTACTGCCAAGTATTACTCAGAGTTTGGACTTATCAATTATCGTGTACGTGTAGAAGTTGAGTATTTCATTGCTTTGTGCGAACTTCCGTTACCACAATTAAAAAGCTTTGATAAAAACATTTTTGGTGATTTAAGAAAACTTTATACTGAGTTTTCGGAAGCTGATGCCTTATGGATTAAGGATAAAGAAGCCATCACTAACCACGATGTAAAAGCAGTAGAATATTTTATAAAAGATGCCTTTGATAAATTAAACATTAGCAAGTACAAAGAGTTTATTCACTTTGGACTTACCTCTCAAGATATTAATAATACATCTGTTCCGCTTTCGCTAAAAGAAGGAATACAAAACGAATTACTCCCACTTCTGACGCAAGTACAAACCAAAATAAAATCACTAGCTACTGAGTGGAAAAAGATACCGATGCTTGCTAAGACACATGGACAACCTGCTTCACCTACCAAATTAGGGAAAGAATTTTTAGTATTTCATGAACGTATAGAAGCACAATTAGCCCAATTGAAAACTGTGCCTTTTTCAGCTAAATTTGGCGGGGCTACAGGAAATTTTAATGCTCATCATGTCGCCTATCCAAATATTGATTGGCAAAAATTCGCTAACAATTTTGTAAATAACACCCTAGGACTTTCTCGCAGTCAGCATACCACCCAAATCGAACATTACGACAACCTTGGAGCAATGTTTGACGCTATCAAACGTATTGATACCATCCTGATAGACCTTAGCCGTGATATATGGCAATACGTATCGATGGGATATTTTAAACAAAAAATCAAAAAAGGAGAAATTGGTTCATCGGCAATGCCTCATAAAGTAAACCCAATTGATTTTGAAAATGCAGAAGGTAATTTAGGGATTGCAAACGCAATTTATGAACACCTATCTCAAAAACTCCCTATATCCCGTTTACAACGTGACCTAACAGACTCTACCGTATTGCGTAACGTAGGTGTGCCGATTGGACATACCCAAATCGCATTAAACTCATTATTAAAAGGTTTAAATAAGCTTTTGATTAATGAAGACGCTATCAAAAAAGACTTGGAGGACAATTGGGCAGTAGTCGCAGAAGCTATCCAGACGGTATTAAGAAGAGAAGCATACCCAAATCCTTACGAAGCACTTAAGGAACTAACACGTAAAAACGAAGCAATCACTGCAGATACTATTGCATCCTTTATAGAGACACTAGATGTTTCAGAAGAGATTAAAGCAGAGCTTAGGGTAATTACTCCTCATAATTTTACAGGAATATTTTAGTGAGATAGTTTTGGGCGTTCCTCCGTACGCCGAAAAAGGCGAGACGGGGTCAGGCTTTCGCTACTCAATCTTCCCGATAAAAAAATCGGAAAGGATTTCAGACAAACCGCTCTATCCCTAACGTAGCACTCTTTTAATTAGTGAATAATTACAAGAGTGCTATATTTTACGAATTGTAAGCGTTGTTTTTCAACCATTTAGATATTTATTTCGCTTAAAGTTAATTCCTTTTCGGATGAGGTAAGCATGGTAAGCACTTGGGATATCGTGAGACCATTTCGGTAATATCAGCGTTATTAGTATCCTGTCGATATGAGAAATTAATCCCATAATTATGGCTACTGAAAACGGAATGCCTGCATGATTAAATCCAATTAGTGATGTGAAAGCAATCAATAGTGTAACTCCCCATGTTTTTGATAAAAAAGCATGGGTACAGGCCTTATAATATAAACAGCACCCTCCATACCTAATATCATCCAAATGGCTATGGAGTTATCAGAGATGAGTCTCGGGAACAAGACCCAAGTAGAAATCCCAATAGATAGCCAAAATATCATATCAGTTTGACTATCCATTCTTCTTAGTTTTGTAGTAGAGATATTTTGTTTCCGAGCTATAATCCCATCAAATATATCAGATATTAGCCCTAAATACATTAATATTACTATACTTATTTTGGCACCTTCTCCAATGAAATAGGCCAGACTCAAAATTATAGGAGCAATTAAAAGACGTAATAAAATCAATGCAATTGGAATATTCATTTTGGCTAAGGGTTTGTTACTTTGAATTTTGTTAAAAGTACGGTATTGTTGTATTGGAAATCACCCCCGTCCTAAATAAATTTAATCTCTTTTAAAGAATAAAAGAACGTATCCCCTGATTTTTTTTCTACTTCTAGTAACCCATTTTCATTTACCCCAGTTATTTTTCCTTTAAAATCTTCTCCGTCATTATAATTTGCCCATTTGTTACGTTGGTAAAGATATAGATGGTATAATTTCATTAATAATGACATTTCCTCATTTAATAAAAAAGTATAATATTTTTTTATAAATTTCAAAAATACATCTAAAACATTACTGATATTTTCTTTGTGCGATGATTCTAAATAGATAGAGCTAGCACTTAATTCCCCAAAATCTTTTTGATTAACATTTAGTCCTATACCTATAATAGATTTTTCTAATCGGTTACCTTTTAGTATGTTTTCGATTAGTACTCCGCAAATTTTGTTATCATCCACATAGATATCGTTTGGCCACTTGATTGATGCTTGCACCTTATAGTGGTTTAAGGTCTCTATCAATGCTAGGGAGGTAATGATAGTAAGATGAAAGATGTTCTTTAAAGGAAGTATCTTAGGGCTTAAGCATAAGCTAAAAAGTAAATTTTCATCCTTGTTAGATTGCCATGTGTTCTCTCGCTGTCCTTTCCCTTTTGATTGGTAATCAGCACGAAGTACTGTGCCTTCTTCGGCTGTGTTATTACGAATTAATTCAGTCATCATAGCATTGGTAGAGTGACATTTTTCTATTTCTATTAATGAAAAGTTAAGAAGTTTTGTCATATATGCTTTATTGTCCTAGTAATTTGATATTTTTGCCTAATTACATTTAAATATACGATTACGTGTCTATTATACAATATAAAAGTTCTGATGAACTAGCCATGCATGCTGTAAAAGGTCTGCAAGATAAAAAAGGGATTGAAATAGTACTAATAAATCTTAAAAACACACCAAATAGTGTTACTGATTATTTTGTTATAGCAAGTGGGTCTTCTGATACCCATGTGGATGCTTTGTCAATTTCAGTAGATAAAGTACTTAACGAGGAATGCAATGAAGAGCCAATGTCCGTAGAGGGTAGAACTAATCGGGAGTGGATCTTGTTAGACTATGGAAATGTTATTATACACGTGTTTAAAGAGAGTGCCCGTAAATTTTACGCACTAGAGCAGCTTTGGGGAGATGCCGAAATTACTAAAATTGAAGAAAAAGAAGTAAATGACTGATAAAAAGAAAAAAATCATTCCTAAAAAGCCACTTGGAGATAAGCCTAATTACCAAATATGGATTATTGTTTCCCTATTGTTTATTATTGTTACATTATTTATGTTCAATGATAAGGGGATTGCAAAAAAATCAGAAAGTGATTTTAATACTGATTTAAAGGAAGGGAATATTGAAAAGCTAATCTTCATTCCTAATCAGCTTCAAGCTGAAGTGTTCTTAAATGAAAAGGGAGCTAAAAAATTTTTAGCAGAAGAGAAAAAAGAGGGTGAGAAAACAATGCCTAATATTAAGGGGGTGGAAATTCCTCATTATACTTTTAGAGTTGCTTCTTCTGAGAGTTTTGATAACAGGGTTAGTGTACTGTTGCAAAAAAAATCAGACAAGAAAAACTTTGCTTATGAAGTAGAGATGCGTGAAGATTACTCTACATATATTTCTCCATTGATTTCTATTGCTTTATTTGTTGGCGTTTTCTGGTTTTTGATGAAAAGAATGGGTGGTGGTGCTGGCGGTCCAGGAGGACAAATATTTAATATAGGAAAATCTAAAGCAGCCTTGTTTGATGCACAAAATAAAATCAAAATTACCTTTGCAGATGTAGCGGGACTAGATGAAGCAAAAGAAGAGGTGATGGAAATTGTAGAGTTCTTGAAAACGCCAGAGAAATTCACTAAGCTAGGAGGTAAAATCCCTAAAGGAGCATTACTGGTAGGACCTCCAGGAACAGGTAAAACTTTACTAGCAAAAGCAGTGGCAGGAGAAGCGGGGGTGCCTTTCTTTTCATTATCAGGTTCTGACTTTGTAGAGATGTTTGTAGGAGTAGGAGCTGCTCGTGTGCGTGATTTGTTTAAGAAGGCAAAAGAAAAAGGATCGGCGATTATATTTATAGATGAGATTGATGCTATTGGTAGGTCAAGAAGCGGTGGTAAGATGCCAGGAGGGAATGACGAAAGAGAAAATACACTGAATTCATTATTGGTAGAGATGGATGGGTTTGGAACGGATAATGCTGTTATTATTTTGGCAGCAACCAATAGACCAGACGTATTAGATCCTGCTCTATTGAGACCAGGGAGGTTTGACCGTCAAATTAGTATTGATAAACCCGATATTATTGGAAGAGAAGCTATCTTTAAAGTACATTTAAAACCTCTTGTACTAAACAGTGATGTAGATGCTAAAAAGCTATCTGCTCAAACTCCAGGTTTTGCAGGAGCTGAAATTATGAATGTTTGTAACGAAGCAGCATTGATAGCGGCACGTCATAGCAAGGATAAAATAGATATGCAAGACTTTCAAGATGCGATAGACCGTAGTATTGGAGGTTTAGAAAAGAAAAACAAAATCATTTCACCAGAAGAAAAGAAAATTGTAGCTTATCACGAAGCAGGACATGCAATTGCTGGGTGGTATTTGGAACATGCTGACCCATTAGTAAAAGTAAGCATCGTGCCTCGTGGAGTAGCGGCCTTAGGTTATGCTCAGTATTTACCAAAAGAGCAGTTTTTGTACCAAACAGAACAATTATTAGACACAATGTGCATGACTTTAGGTGGTAGAGCAGCGGAAGAAATTTTCTTTAATAAAATTTCAACTGGAGCACAAAATGACTTAGAACGTATTACCAAACTAGCTTATAGTATGGTCACCGTTTATGGTATGAATGATAAAGTAGGACATATCTCTTTTTATGATGCTCAACGCTCAGAATTTGCATCCAGACCATACTCTGAAGCAACAGCACAAATAATTGATGAAGAAGTTAAGAAAATAATTGACTCAGCCTACAAGCGTACAATAGAATTACTAGAGAGTAAAAAAGAGAAACTAGAGATTTTAGCAAAACAACTACTCGAAAAAGAAGTTTTATACCAAGCTGATTTGGTGACATTAATAGGGAAAAGACCTTTTGAAGAAGCTACCACATACGAACAGTTTACCGATAATAAATCTGATATTGAAGAAGCAGTGACAGAGCAAGAGGAAGAGAAGCTTGTTGAAGAGAAGATTAATACAGAGTCAAGTATTGATACTGTAGTATAGTGAGCCAAGAGATTCTTACATTTGATACTTTGTTGGAAGGAAAGAAAATATACTTTGCTTCTGACTTTCACTTGGGATCTCCTAATTATGAAGAAAGTAGGAAGCGTGAAGATAAAATCATTACGTGGTTAAATGAGATTGAAAATTCTGCTGAAGCGATATTTTTAGTCGGTGATATTTTTGATTTTTGGTTTGAATATAAATATGTTGTCCCAAAGGGTTATATTCGTATTTTGGGTAAATTGGCATCTTTAAGAGATAAGGGAGTTCCAGTTTATTTTTTTACAGGCAATCACGATATGTGGATGTTCGATTATTTTGAAAAAGAACTAGGTATTCGTGTTTTTAGAGATAATATTACCTTACAAGTAGGAAGTCAAAAAATATTTATTGGACATGGAGATGGCTTAGGCCCAGGGGATAAAAGCTATAAGTTTATAAAAGCAGTTTTTAGTAATAAAGTTTGTCAACGATTATTTGCCTTTTTACACCCATATATTGGTTTCAGTATTGCTACTAATTGGTCTAAGAGTAGTCGGTCTCAAAGCAGTAAGGCAGACGAAGTTTTTTATGGAGAAAAAGAAAGCCTTATTCAGTTTTGTAAGACAATAGAGTCAAAAGAACATTTTGATTATTACTTATTTGGGCATCGCCACCTTGCGATGGAAATAGATATTGCAGAGAGTAGTCAGTACATAAACATTGGTGAATGGTTTAAAACCTGCTCTTATGTAGAGTATGATGGGAAAAAGGCAAGTTTGATGTATTTTAATCAATAGGTTGATTGAGTGATTTTAGAACTTGTGTTATTTTATTTTTTTAGAAAAACATATTTGTTTTGTTCTTATAGCATACATTTTCGATATTTGTTCAGATTAGGCGTGTTATAACGTAGAAAAAAGATTATGAGAGTTTTAAAGTTTGGCGGAACCTCTGTTGGTTCATCGGAGAATATTCAGAAAGTACTAGCTATTTTATCTAGCTATGATAAAGATAACATTGAGTTTGTAGCAATTTTTTCAGCAGTAGGAGGACAAACCAATAAGCTTGTTGAGATGAGCGAAAAAGCGGCTAATCAAGATGAGTCTTATTTGTCAGTACTAAAAGAGTTTGAAGAAAAACACATTAGTGTTATTCGTGATTTGATTGATGTGAAATCACAAAGTAATGTTTTTGCTCATATCAAACAAAAGCTTAACGAGCTAGAAGACTATCTACAAGGTGTGTTTTTGTTAGGGGAACTTTCTGAACGTACTCAAGATGCAGTACTTAGTTTTGGGGAACAGTTGAGCGTTTTTATTATTTCGGCGGCAGCCAAAGAAAAAGGATTAAACAGTAAGTTTGTAGATGCTAGAGAAGTTATAAAAACAGATAGTAATTTTTGTGGAGCAAAAGTGAATTTCGTGGAAACGAATAAAAACATAAAAACACTTATAAAAGACACGAAAAAAATAAATTTTGTTACAGGATTCATTTCTTCGGACGACAAAGGAGTTACGACTACCTTGGGACGAGGAGGTTCTGATTATACAGCCTCTATATTTGCAGCAGCATTGGATGCGGAAGTAAATGAGATTTGGACAGATGTAGACGGTGTGATGACGGCAGATCCTCGTAAAGTCAAAAATGCTTTTAGTTTAGATGCTATCACTTATAGCGAAGCAATGGAAATGTCGCATTTTGGAGCAAAAGTAATTTATCCACCGACATTACAACCAGTTTTTGCAAAACGTATTCCTATTCGTATCAAAAATACGTTTAATCCTAGCTATGCAGGAACTTTGATTAGTGACAAAAGTGGTGAAGTTCAGAGAATGCGTGTAAAAGGTATTTCTTCTATCAATGATATTTCTTTAGTTACTGTACAGGGTAGTGGGATGATTGGTGTCTCAGGGTTTTCGGCAAGATTATTCAATCGTTTGGCACAAAATCAAACGAATATTATTATGATTACACAGGCTTCCTCTGAGCATTCTATCACCTTTGCAGTAGCACCTGGAGAGGGAGATTGGGCAAAGCAAGCAATAGAAGAAGAATTTGAATTTGAAATTGCAGCAGGGAGATTGGATAAGGTTTTAGTTGTGAAAAAATTAGCCGTAATTGCGATTATTGGTGAAAATATGAGTCAAACGCCTGGTATTTCGGGGATTATGTTTTCGGCATTAGGTAGAAATGGAATTAATATTACAGCAATAGCACAAGGCTCATCAGAGCTGAATATATCGACTGTGATTGATAAAGAGCAGGTTTCTAAGGCATTGAATACATTACATGATGCATTCTTTTTGTCTAGTACTCGTACATTAAATCTGTTTATGGTAGGGCCAGGGCTTATTGGTTCTGCTTTGTTGGAACAAATCAAAGATCAACATCAGTACCTCAAAACAAATAAAGCTTTAGATATTCGCTTGATTACAATTGCAAATAGTCGTCAGATGTTATTGAATGAGGATGGGATTGATTTAAGTAACTGGAAAACCGATTTAGAGAAAGTGTCTGGGGATATGTCTTTAGATATCTTCGTTGAGAAGATGATAGAATTGGATTTGCCTAATTCTGTTTTTGTAGACAATACTTCAAATAAAGAAATTACAAAATACTACGAACAAATACTAGATGCGAGTATTGCCATCGTAACTCCAAATAAGGTGGCAAACTCTAGTGAGTACTCTTTGTATAATACGCTTAAAGATACTGCTGCTAGAAGAGGAGTGAAGTTCATGTATGAAACTAATGTGGGAGCAGGACTGCCTATTATTGGTACATTGCAAGATTTGGTTAATAGTGGTGATGAAATTATTAAGGTAGAAGGAGTTTTATCAGGGTCATTGTCATATATTTTTAATACATATGATGGTTCTACTTCGTTTAAGGATGTGGTGTTACAAGCCAAAGAGCTAGGTTTTACTGAGCCAGACCCTCGTGATGATCTTAACGGGATGGATGTAGCTAGAAAGATTTTGATTTTGGCTCGTGAGTCAGGATTAGCTTTAGAACCTAAAGATATAAATGTTCAAAACCCATTACCTAAGGCTTGTATAGATGCAAAATCGGTGGATGAGTTTTGGATAGAGTTAGAAAAAAATAATAAGATTTTTGACGATTTAGCGAAAGTAGCAAAAGAAAAACAAGCAAAATTATGCTTTATAGCATCATTAAAAGAAGGTAAATGTAATGTGAGTTTACAAACTATTGAGCCAAATCACCCATTGTTTGGTTTGGCAGGAAGTGATAACATGATTTCGTTTACTACAAAACGTTATGAAACGAACCCTTTGGTGATACAAGGTCCAGGTGCTGGTGCAGAGGTGACTGCTGCTGGAGTATTTGCTGATATTATTAAAATAAATAATTATTAATGAAAAGCATTCAAGCATTTGCTCCCGCTACTGTAGCTAATGTAGCTTGTGGTTTTGATGTATTAGGTTTTGCTGTGGAGCAACCCGGTGATAGTGTTACTATCACACTAGCAGATGAGCCAGGGATTATTATTGAGTCGATTACTGGGGATGAAGGAAAATTACCTTTAGAAGCGAGTCAAAACACGGTAAGTTTAGTGATTTCGGAATATTTAAAAGCAATTGGAGAAGAGCAATTAGGGGTTAAAATTGCTTTGAGAAAAGGAATGCCACTAAAGAGTGGATTAGGCTCTAGTGCCGCTAGTTCGGTAGTAGGGGTTTATGCCCTAAATGAGCTTTTGGGTAAACCTCTTGATCAGGTTGACTTACTTCGGTTTGCGATGGAAGGCGAACGTCTAGCTTGTGGGTCAGCTCATGCAGATAATGTAGCTCCTGCCTTGATGGGAGGTTTTGTGTTAGTGAGAAGTTATAATCCGTTAGATATTGTGCAATTACCAACGCCTAACAAATTACACGCTACTATTATTCATCCTCATATAGAAGTGAAGACAAAAGATGCTAGAAACATCTTAAGGAAACAAATAGAATTGAAAGATGCTGTAAGTCAATGGGGTAACCTTGGTGGCTTAATCTCAGGAATTTATCGTGAAGATTATGAACTTATTGGTAGATCGCTTACAGATAATATTGTAGAACCTATTCGTTCATTGTTAATCCCAGGATTTGATTTAGCCAAGGCAGAAGCATTAAGGGCAGGTGCATTAGGTTGTAGTATATCAGGTAGTGGGCCGTCAATTTTTGCGTTAAGCACAGATTTGGCAATAGCCAAAAAAATAGGAAGAAAAATGAGTTCGGTGTATAATGAGCTTAATATAAAAAGTGAAGTGTTTATTAGTAAAGTAAACTCGGAAGGACCTAAAATCATGAAATAATGGAATTATATAGTACGAACGGAAAGGTTGAGAATGTGAATTTAAAGCAAGCAGTTTTTCAGGGTTTACCTGCGGACAATGGTTTGTATATGCCTACTACAATCCCAAAATTGGATAAAGAGTTTATTGAAAATATTGAAAAATATGATTTTCAAACTATTGCATACGAGATTACGAAAACATTAATACAAGGAGAGATTCCAGATGAGGATATTGCTGAGATCATCAAAGATGCGATTGATTTTGACGCACCTTTAATTCCTGTTACAGACAAAATGTTTTGCCTAGAACTTTTTCACGGACCCTCACTAGCGTTTAAGGATTTTGGAGCTAGGTTTATGTCACGTTTGATGTCTTATTATTTACAAAAAGAAGATAAAGAGATTAATATTCTGGTGGCAACCTCTGGAGACACAGGGAGTGCTGTGGCACAAGGTTTTTTAGATGCTAAAGGTATTAAGGTAACTATTCTTTATCCATCTGGAAAAGTATCTCTTAATCAAGAAAAACAATTAACGACTTTAGGAAAAAACATTACAGCCTTAGAAATAGATGGTGTTTTTGATGATTGCCAAGCATTAGTGAAACAGGCTTTTTTGGATAAAGAGTTAAATGAAAAGCTAAACCTTAGTTCTGCTAATTCAATTAATATTGCTCGATTAATTCCTCAGTCCTTTTATTATGCTTATGCTTATTCTAGGTTAAAAAAAACAAATAAGAAAACAGTGTTTTGTGTGCCGAGTGGTAATTTTGGAAATATCTGTGGAGGTATGATTGCTCGTGAAATGGGCTTGCCTTTTGACCATTTTGTAGTAGCAACTAATGCCAATGATATTGTACCTAGTTACTTGAAAACAGGCTTGTTTGAGCCTCAGCCTTCTGTTGCTACCGTTTCCAACGCTATGGATGTAGGTAATCCTAGTAACTTTTCTCGCTTTTTGGCTTTGCATGGCAATGATTATGCTCTTGCGAAAAGTAAAGTGACAGGAAAATCATATAATGATGAAATTACGCTTTATGCGGTAAAAAAGGTATATGATAAGACAGGGTATATAATGTGTCCTCATACAGCAGTTGCATTTTTAGGATTAAGTGATTATATGAAAGAAAGTGGCTTTGATGGAAATGGTGTTTTCTTGTCTACCGCTCACCCATCTAAGTTTGCAGACATTATAGAAGATGTAATAGGAGAAGAAATAGAACTGCCTAAGAGGCTTAAGGATATTGTTAATAAAGAAAAAGTATCAATTCCGATGTCTAAAGATTTTGGAGAATTTAAAGACTGGTTATTAAAAAATGGGTGATAATATCCTTAATCAATTATGGTGGGGGGTGTTGTGGGTAAATACTGGCTTATAGGATAATATAATTCTGTTCTATTTTTGGGATTAGCTTAATATAGTTTATTTTTGTTGCTTAGTAAATTAAATAAACATTACAATCATGAGTGCAGTAAACACAAAATTTAAGCCTGGTGTAGCTACTGGGGAAACAGTATCAGAAATTTTTGCTTATGCTAAGGCAAATAATTTTGCACTTCCTGCGGTTAACGTAATAGGTACAAATTCTATAAATGCAGTATTAGAAACAGCTGCAAAGTTAAATTCTCTTGTTATCATCCAGTTTTCTAATGGTGGTGGACAGTTTTATGCTGGTAAAGGCTTAGATGTTGATTCTCATACGAGAGCAATATTAGGATCTATCTCTGGTGCTAAGCATGTACATGAATTAGCTAAAGCGTATGGTGTAACAGTTATCTTACATACTGATCATTGTGCTAAAAAATTACTTCCTTGGATTGACGGTCTTCTTGACGCTTCAGAAAAAGAATTTGCAGCAACAGGTAAGCCTTTGTTTTCTTCTCATATGATTGATTTATCTGAAGAACCATTAGAAGAAAATATTTCTATCTGTAAAGGATACTTAGAGCGTATGTCTAAGATGGGGATGACTTTAGAAATAGAACTAGGTATCACAGGTGGTGAAGAAGATGGTGTAGATAACTCTGAAGTAGATGATTCTAAACTATATACTCAGCCAGAAGAAGTTGCTTATTCTTATAAAGAATTATTAGAAGTAAGTCCAAACTTTACTATTGCGGCATCATTTGGTAACGTACATGGTGTGTATAAGCCAGGTAATGTAAAGTTGACTCCAACTATTTTAGATAATTCTCAAAAATACATTCAAGAAAAATTTGGTATAGGAGAGAAACCAGTGAATTTTGTATTCCACGGTGGTTCAGGCTCTACAGTTGATGAAATCAGAGAAGCTATTTCTTACGGAAGTATCAAAATGAACATTGATACGGATATGCAATGGGCTACTTGGGATGGTGTTAGAGCTTATGAAGCTACAAACCACGATTTCTTACAAGCTCAAATTGGTAACCCTAATGCTGCTGATGAGCCAAATAAGAAATTCTATGACCCACGTGCTTGGTTAAGAAAAGCAGAAGAAGCTTTTGTGATTCGCCTTAAACGTACATTTGAAGAATTGAACAATGTGAATACTAATCAAGGATAATTGATTAGATAAAAATAAAATTAATAAAAAAGGCTTCCATTTGGAAGCCTTTTTTAGTTTGTAAAATCGTTGTGTTTATTTCCCTTTTTGTTTTCTTAATTGTCTTCTGATAGATTCTACAGCTTCTTCTGTTGCTGCTTCAAAAGATGCTTTTTGCTCGCTGGCAAATAATGATGCACCAGGGATTCTTACTTTTAAATCAACGGTTTTGTTTTCTCTCATTTCATTTTTATTAAGCTTGAGACTAACTTCCCCGTCAATGATTTTATCATGAAAAGTTTCTAGTTTGTCTGTTTTTTTTTGGATGTAGTCAAGAAGTTTTTCGTCGGCATCAAATTTTAAAGAACTGATTTGTAATTTCATAGTTTATCTTTTTTTATGGGTGAAACATTGTGCTATTTTGCCTTTGGATGTGCTTGATCAAAAGCATTCTTTAGTTTTTCAATAGAGTTATGGGTGTAAATCTGGGTTGCTGCCAAGCTTGCGTGCCCTAATAACTCTTTAATTGCATTGAGGTCTGCTCCGTTGTTTAAAAGATGAGTAGCAAAACTGTGTCGCAAAGTATGTGGACTTTTTTGTTTTACGCTCTTCTCTTGATGGAGGAAGTCTTTTACAATTGATTGTATATGCATAGCATACGTTTTTTTTCCTTTGTCGGTTACGATGAGTGTAGGGTTTTTTTCTTTAAATTCGTTTTCTTTTTTTAAAAGATAAATGGTTAAAGTGTTTGCCATACTATTACTAAGCGGAATAATACGTTCTTTATTGCCTTTTCCGAGAACTTTTATTTGACTTTTCGGAATGGAAATGTTTGAATGGCTTAGCTTTACGGCTTCTGATAGTCGTATGCCTGTATTATAAAGTAATTCTATGCAAAATAGATTTCTACAAGCATGAAACGAGTCTAAGGAGTGCTTTTCTTTATTTAAAGTACCAGTGTATTCCTGTAGTTTTTTCTGTAAAGAGTTTTCTGGAATAAATTGTGGGATTTTTTTCTTCGATTTTATTTTTTTAATCTTGGAAGTAGGGTCTTTAGTTATGATCTCCTCTCTCAATAAAAAATTATAATATGTCTTGACAGAAGACATCTTGCGATTAATGGAAGAGCTTTCTAGGTTTTTGTCCATCATTTGAATTACCCACGCACGAATTTCGTTATGACTAGCAGATGCTAAATCATCTAATTGAAAAAAATCTTTATTGTACTGCTTCAACTGAGCTATATCTCTTCGATATGCTTCTATAGTATGCGGACTATATCGCTTTTCAAAAGTTAAAAAAGATATAAATCTATTAATCATATACTTAGTAGATACTTCTTAGGTTACCTACTAAATATATGGAAAAATAAGGAGAAAAACTATTTAAATTCTAGTTCCGTTTCTGTATCCTTCTTTATATCTTGCTTTAATCAGTTGCTCTCTATCTGTAACAGATTTCTTTTTATAAGCAGTTCTTCTTCTAAGCTCTCTAAGTGCACCAGTTTTTTCAAATTTCTTTTTGAATCTCTTTAATGCTCTTTCTATTGACTCGTTGTCTTTTACGTTTACTACAATCATCTTATTTCCATTTTTAAAGGGTTGCAAATATAAAGGATTGTTAAGAATAAAGAAAGATTTTCCATAATATTTTTGAAGTTATATTGTATTGTTTCAAAAAAAAGTAGTTCGATTTGTGATTAAGGGCTTAATGTGCGAAATTTAGGCTTTGTAATTTATAATCTTTCAGATAGCAATAAGAAGTATGAAAATAGCAGTAGTAGGAACAGGATATGTGGGTTTGGTAACAGGTACGTGTTTTGCCGAAACAGGTAATGATGTCATTTGTGTAGACATAGATAAAGCTAAGGTTGAAAAAATGCGTAATGGGGTAATTCCTATTTATGAGCCAGGCCTGGAAGTTCTTTTTGAAAGAAATATTAAACAAGGAAGACTACAATTTACGACTTCTTTGGAAGAGGGAATTAAAGATGCTAAAATTATTTTTCTGGCATTACCTACACCGCCAGGTGAAGATGGAAGTGCCGACTTGAAATATATACTAGGAGTTGCCAAAGACTTGGGACCTTTGCTAAAAAAATATACGGTAATTGTAGATAAATCAACTGTGCCAGTAGGGACAGCAGATTTGGTGAAGGCTGAAATTTCGGCTAATTGTAGTGTGGATTTTGATGTAGTATCTAATCCTGAATTCTTAAGAGAGGGAGCTGCTGTCAATGATTTTTTAAAACCAGATCGTGTAGTGATTGGTAGGGAGACTGAGGTAGCAGAAAAAGTGATGGGAGAGCTATACGCTCCGTTTGTGCGTCAGGGGCATCCGATTATCTTTATGGATATAAAGTCTGCGGAATTGACTAAATATGCTGCTAATGCATTTTTGGCTACAAAAATTACTTTTATGAATGAGATTGCTAACTTAGCAGAAAAGGTTGGGGCTGATGTCGAGAATGTGCGTAAAGGGATTGGAACGGATAGTCGTATTGGTATGAGATTCTTATTTGCAGGGATTGGATATGGCGGAAGTTGTTTTCCAAAAGATGTGATGGCATTGTCTAAAATATCAGAAGATAATGATTACGATTTTAAAATTTTGAATGCCGTTACAGAAGTTAATCATAGTCAAAAAACAAAATTATTTCCGACAATACTCAATCATTTTGGTGGCAATTTAAAAGGAAAAAAAATAGCAATGTGGGGTTTAGCATTTAAACCAAATACTGATGACATTAGAGAAGCGCCAGCTTTGTATATGATAGATAAATTGGTAGAGGCAGGAGCTATAATTACTGCTTATGACCCAGAAGGGATGCCGAATATAAAAATAACTATTGGGGATAAAATCGCTTATGCTAAAAATATGTATGACGTATTGGAGGGAGCTGATGCTTTACTGATAGTAACAGAGTGGTCAGTATTTAGGACGCCAGACTTTAATAAAATAGTTTCAAAAATGCCCTCTAAAGTTATTTTTGATGGGAGAAATTTATATGATGCCGATAAAATGACAGAAAAAGGATTTGATTATACTTGTATAGGAAGAGGAAATGGATAGAAAAAAAATAATTGTAACTGGTGGAATGGGGTTTATAGGCTCACACACTGTTGTAGCGTTATATCAAAGTGGTTATTTGCCTATTATTATAGACAATCTTCAAAACTCGTTTAAGTTTGTTTATGATAATATTACTCAAATATTGGGTGTAAAAGTACCGTTTTATGAGTTAGATTGTAATAACAAGACAGAGTTGACAAGTGTTTTCTTAAAAGAAGGAAATATAGAAGGATTGATTCACTTTGCCGCAGATAAAGCAGTAGGAGAGTCTGTTGATAAGCCTCTTAAGTATTATCAAAATAATTTGGGGTCATTAATTACTGTGTTGACTTTAATGGAAGAACACCAAGTGGGTAAAATAGTTTTTTCATCTTCTTGTACAGTTTATGGAGAACCAGATGATTTGCCTGTGACGGAGTTAACTCCTAAGAAACAAGCGACATCTCCTTATGGGAACACAAAAAGTATGTGTGAGGAAATACTAGAAGATACGGTGAAAGCAAATAATCAGCTAGATGTAATTGCGTTAAGATATTTTAACCCTATTGGGGCTCACCCCTCTGCTTTGATTGGTGAATTGCCAATCGGAACTCCAAATAATTTAATTCCTTTTATCACACAAACGGCTATTGGTAAGAGAAAAGAGCTAACTGTTTTTGGAAGTGATTACCCTACTGAAGATGGTTCTTGTATCCGTGATTATATTCATGTATCCGACTTGGCGAAAGCCCATGTAGCGGCATTAGACAAAAAAAGAATTGAAGGATCGTATAAAGTATATAATGTAGGAACTGGTAATGGTAATTCTGTTTTTGAAGTTATTAATACTTTTGAAAAAGTATCAGGAGAAAAATTAACTTATAAAGTAGGCGATAGGAGGTTAGGCGATACAACGGCAGTATATGCTGACGCTAGCTTGATTCAAAAAGAACTCAATTGGGAGGCAGAATATAGTTTGGAGGAAGCACTGGATAGTGCGTGGAAGTGGGAGTTATCCTTAAAAGAAAAAGGAAGTGAAGTTTAAAAAAAATATATTAGTTACAGGAGGAGCTGGATTTATTGGTTCTCATGTTGTGAAATTGTTTGTAGAGCAATATCCAACGTATAGAATTGTTAATTTTGACTCCCTTACTTATGCAGGAAATCTTAAAAATTTAACAGAGGTAGAGACTACTAATAATTATGTCTTTGTAAAAGGGGATATTTGTGATGAATCAAAAGTAAAAGAAACATTTGAAAAGTATGAAATTGATTATGTAATTCATCTTGCAGCAGAGTCTCACGTAGATAGATCTATCGAAAATCCATTAGCATTTATCCAGACTAATATTATAGGAACAGCGATACTGCTAAACGTGGCTAAAGAATTATGGGATTTATCTAGCGACAAGCATTTGTTTTACCATGTTTCTACAGATGAAGTTTACGGATCTTTGGGTGATACAGGTTTTTTTTTGGAAACCACAGCTTATGATCCACAATCCCCGTATTCGGCATCCAAAGCAAGTTCTGACCATTTTGTAAGGGCTTATAACAATACTTATGGCCTACGGACGGTTATTTCTAACTGCTCTAATAACTACGGACCTAATCAGTTTCCTGAAAAATTGATACCACTATGCATCAATAATATAAAAAATAACAAACCATTACCGATATATGGAAAAGGGGATAACATCAGAGATTGGCTTTATGTTGTAGATCATGCCCGTGCGATAGACACTATCTTTCATCAGGGAGAAGACGGAGAAACGTATAATATAGGTGGGTGGAATGAATGGACAAACCTTGATTTGATAAAATTACTTTGTAAGGTGATGGACGAAAAATTAGGGAGAATTGCGGGTACTTCTGAACAACTCATTACATTTGTAACGGATAGAGCAGGACATGATATGCGTTACGCAATAGATGCAAGCAAGGTAAAGGATGATTTGGGATGGATGCCAAGCCTTCAGTTTGAAGAAGGGTTACACCAGACTGTAGCTTGGTACTTGGACAATGAGAAGTGGTTAGAAGACGTAGTGTCGGGGGAGTATCAATCATACTACGAAAGTCAATATACCTGATTTAGCCATTTTTTTTTAAAATCTTTGGGCTTGCCCACATTCGCCAAAAGGAAGGCTCATGCGGTCGGGTTATACGTTCCCAATCTTTATTGTTATTATGATTTTTATGCTTCGACAAGCCCTATATGACAAAATCATAATAACAATAAAGGATTTCCACTACTACCCCTCACGCAAAAAAAACTTAAAAAGCTAATTTGAAAATCGTTGGATCCTCATTGGTGATGCAAGTATTTTCACTACTACAATACCCTACTACCCAAGTAATTTCGTTGTCGGCTAATAAAACTAGTACATCGTCTTTGAAATTGAGTAATGAATCGTTATCCATATTATTAAAACTTAGTACTCCCATAATTGCAAGAGCAATTATGGGAGTACTAAGTTTTCTTAGCGATCTTGTTGTTAAAAGGTTTTCTTTATTACTGTTAATTCTACGTATTCTCAGCTATCCTATGTTAAAGATGTCTTTAGAGGTTACAGAATGACCTTCGAAATGAAATCTATTTCCAAGAAGGTTTGTCGAATTTTCATTGAAATCAAAAATCTCACCACCTAAAAAGGTTTTCAATGTAATTTTCAAATAGTCATCTATTTTCTCCATCTTAAAAATAAGCTCTTCCTTATTATGGTTAATTTCAATAATATTCAGTTTTGATTTAATACTAAAGACACTACTAACCCAGAAATAATTTTCAGACATCCAAAAAATCAAATCCCCTTTTTTATTAAAGAACTTGAGATTAATCAATAATCGGTTATCACGAATTTCGAAATGTAACACTTTTTCGTGCTTGTAAGTTAAAAAATTCTCTGAGTCAAAATAATAGGTGCCACCAATCTTGAATTTCAGTTTATCCATAGTTGATTGGAAATTTGAAGAAATTCGATCGCATTTAAAATGAGTAGATTTTCTTGTAATCAATTCACTTGTCGATATTTTACCTTGATGTACTTTTTTATGACATATTGGACATAATAAGATTAAGTTTCCCTCTGTATGCTCTCCTCCTTGCGAGAATTCTTCAATATGATGCCTTTCAGTAAACCCAATTCCACACCATGCACATTCGAAGTGGTGTCTCTTTTTAACAGCTTGGCTTACTTTTTTAGGGACATGTCTTGATTTCTTTTTCAATTTCTTCTTCATGGATGTTTCTTGTTCCAAGTTGACCCCAAAGGTAATTATCTTATTTTTAATTATTTTTTTATACTCATCGTTCATTATAAGTTATTCCACTGTAGCTTAAAAATACAACTATTTCCCCATAGTAGGGACAGCTCATACAAACGTTTTATCGTTGTGTTTTTTGAGTATTTGAAATATACGTCTAAAAAATGAAAAAGACAAATAGAGCGTAGTAAAAGCTAGACCAGTTTTATACAATTAACACTAATTTTCCTGTCAGTAATTCTGACACTTTCACTACTACAATGCCCTACTACCCAAATAATCTCGCAGTTGCTTAATAAGACGAGTACATCTTTTTTATACGTTTGAGGCACTTTTGCATCAATAAGAATATCGCTTACTTTTTTTTGTTGTCCGTGCATACCAAAAGGTTTTATTTTATCACCTTCTTTCCATATTCGTACGTTTATGTTTGTGTTTTCTAAGCTTAGGTATAATGTGTTTTTTTCTGTTTTGAATGAATTGGGTCTATCTATCTTTGTGACATGAATCATCTTCCCATTTGGAAGATTTGTTTTCTCTTCTGATAAATTAAGGGGAATTTCCCAATCTTGTTTAATAGTTTTCTTGCTGAGGTATAGGTGTGTCCTGTCTATATTGACTTGGTGACTTTTACTATAAAACAACTGTCCTTTAGGCTCGCTTAGTTTACTGTAAATGGCTTGACAATCAGCATAACTAAAGTGGTATAATTTTAAAATTTCATACAATAACTGTAAAGGCTCAATATGTTTTCCCAACTCTAAAATACTGATTTGATTGCCATCAAATAGTTTGCTTATGTCTTTTTGAATTGCTTTTTTGTAAATGTTTTCGGTAGCAAGAAGCCTACTTATAGTAGTGTTAAAAGTGTTGAGTAAGTTTGGATTGAGCTCTTTTAGTTTGGGTGTAATTTGATGTCGGATATAATTTCTACTGTATTTATCCTTTGTGTTAGATTTGTCCTCCCTCCAGTTGATACTTTCTTTTTTAGCGTAAGCGTAAACCTCATCTTTAGAGACATTAAGTAAAGGTCTGATAAGTCCATTGTTGAGAGGAAGCATCGCTCGTAAACCACTAATGCCTGTCCCTCTAGATAGGTTGAAGATAAAGGTCTCTAATTGATCGTCTAGGTGATGTGCAGTAGCAAGATAGGTGTAATTGTGTTTTTCTTTTATTTCAGAAAACCAATTGTATCGTAGTTTTCGGGCTGTAAGTTGGGTGGAAAGTTTTAATCTATTCGCTTCTTTTTTTGTGTCAAACCTAATGTGATGAATAGGTGTATTGTGCCTTTTAGCGTAAGCGATAACAAGCTCTTCATCTTTGTCAGATTCTTCTCCTCGCAGAGAAAAATTACAGTGAGCGATACCAATATTTAGGTTTAACCGCCGAAAGACATCAACCAATACCATGGAATCTACACCACCACTTATTGCCAAAAGAACTTTGTCTTGAGGCTGTAATGAAAATTTTTCAATATTTTCTTTTACTCTTATAAGTACCACGACTGAAATTTATGTAATTTGCATCAAATTTGCTACACTACACCTGCAAACATACAGCGAAACACTTGAAACAAAAAATATTTATATCGAGCCTTTTTATTCTTTTTATTTCGCTGGCGTATGGGCAGGGGAGTAAAATGCAAATCAAAAATGCAAAGAAGCTTACTTCTGGTATGTACCGAGGTAAAAAAGTAAGTAAATTGATCGGGAATGTTAAACTCAAGCAAGGGACGACTGTTATTTGGTGTGATTCGGCGTATTATTTGGACAAAGCAAATACCTTAGTTGCTTTTGGGCATGTGCATGTCAAAAGTAAAAAACTGGATGTTTATGGTGATTTTTTAGAATATGATGGTAACTCTAAGCAAAGTTATATTCGTAAAAATGTACGGCTAAGAGATGGTAAGAGTATGACTTTAACAACGGATAACTTAGACTATAATTTTGGGTCTGGTGTGGCCTCTTATTTTGGTGGAGGAAAGGTAGTAGATAAAGGAACTACACTCACAAGTGAAGGCGGGACTTTTTATCGTTATTCAGGTAATTACCATTTTAAGAAAAATGTAGTTCTCAATCGTAACAATCAAGTACTTAATACTGATACTTTGCGTTATGTTGCCAAAACACAGAATGCTTATTTTTACGGACCTACAAATATAACGACAGGAAATCGTCAGCTTTATGCGGAGTCAGGGATTTACAATACCAAAACAGAAACTGCAGCATTTAAGGAAAATGCTTGGATTAAAACTCCTACATTTTATTTGGAAGGAGATAGCATTTTTTTTGACAATGAAAAAGACTTTGGATATGCCAAAGACAATGCTTTTCTGTTTTCGTATAAAGATTCAGTTACGATTACGGGGGACGAAATGTTTAGATGGGGAAAGGAGTTTAAGTCTAAAATAATAGGGAATCCTGTTATGCGTCAAATTTCGGGAGGAGATACTACATTTCTTAAGGCAGATACTTTAATTAGCATAGAAGACACATTGAATAAATCCAATCAAATTTATGCTTATGACAATGTTTCTTTTTTGAAAGGAAGTCTACAAGGAAAGTGCGATTCTATGGCTTATGTGACTACTGATTCAGTCTTAAATTTTTATAATCATCCAGTATTATGGAGTGGAGGAAGTCAAATCACAGCGGATACTATTTATGTGGTTTTAGAGGGGAATGGGATTAAAAGCTTACATGCTAATGTAAATGCTTTTGTTATTTCGGAAGATAAAACCAAAACGGAGTACAATCAGGTAAAAGGGAAAAATTTGATTGGATTCTTTGAGGACGGAAAAATGGTACAAGTAGACGTGAGCAAAAACGGAGAATCTATTTATTATGCCAAGGATGATGATGGGGAATTGATGGGAATTAATAAAATTGAATGCGGAGAGATGAATATTTTCATGAAAGAAGGAGAGGTTGATAATATTCTTTTCTTGACCACACCAGATGCTCGCTTTATCCCACCCTCACAATTGACCGAAGAATCAAGCCATTTGTCGGGTTTTAAGTGGATGGAGTCCGTTCGTCCAAAGATCTCTCTCTTTTTATCTTCCTTTGATCGCAATACTAAGAAGTAAAAAGCGTTTGATAATGACTAACTAATCTTGTATCTTTGTCAGCTTATGAAAAAAATGCGTATACACGGTATTTTTGTACTATTACTACTGTTTTCGGCTTGCTCCGATTTTGGAAGAATACAGCGTAAAGGGACTTTTGAAGAAAAATATTCAGCTGCTGAAAAATATTTTCAAGAAAAAAACTATTATCGTGCAGGATATTTGTTTGAAGACATTATTGCTTATAGTGCTGGTAGACCAGAGGCAAAAGAGATTCACTTGATGAATGCTTATTGCAATTATTATGAAGGAAGTTTGGTGTATGCCTCTGATGGATTTAGGCGTTTTTACGAAAAATACCCTCGTAGCGAAAAGGTAGAAGATGCAATGTTTATGTATGCTAAAACCCTCTACGCGCTTTCTCCAGAGATAGAATTGGATCAAACCAATACATTTAAGGCAATGAATGCTTTACAGCGTTTTTTGAACCAATATCCAGATACGGAAAATAAAAAAGAGTGTAGCGAGAAAATTGAATCGTTAATCAAAAAATTAGAAAATAAAGCATACAGAATAGCCAAATTAAATTACAAGATAGAGCATTATCGTGCAGCAGTGCTTTCTTTTACTGATTTTGTGTTGGATTACCCTAGTTCTGAATATAACGAAGAATTGAACTTTTTAAAACTCAAAGCCCAACGTTTTTTTGCAAAAAGAAGTGTTGAACGATTAGTTAAAAATGGAAAAACACATTATCTAAAAAAAGACAGGCTAAATGATGGTAAAACATTTTACTATGATTTTGTTCGTAAATACCCTAATAGTGGATATTTGCAAGAAGCAGAGCAACTGTTTAAGCAAATAGAAACTGAACTAGAAAATATCCAAAATAAATAAAATAGTCATGAAGAAAGCATCAATTGTTACTCGTAACCTTAGTGAGCTTGCCGATAAATCAGGTAATATCTATAAGTCTATCAAAGTTGTAGCACAACGATCTAACCAAATTGCAGTAAAAACAAAAGATGATTTGAATGCAAAATTAGCTGAATTTGCTTCTACTGTTGATAATTTAGAAGAAATTTTTGAAAACAGAGAACAAATCGAAATTTCAAGATATTACGAACGTCTTCCAAAACCACCAATGGTAGCTTTGATGGAATTTATGGATGATAAAGTAATGGTACGTCAACGCGAGAATATCGAAGGATAGCCAGGTGAAGAAGAAAGTACTTATAGGAGTTTGTGGAAGTATCGCGGCATACAAAATAGCCCACCTTACTAGGCTTATGGTCAAAGAAGGTTGGGAAGTACGTATTGTGATGAGCAAATCATCTACCTCTTTTATAACTCCTTTAACGCTTTCAACCTTATCTAAAAACCCCGTTTACACAAATTTTGAATCTACTAATGGGCAGTGGAATAATCATGTAGAACTAGGACTGTGGGCAGATGTGATGCTTATAGCACCGCTTACTGCTAATACTTTAGCCAAAATGGCAAATGGACTTTGTGATAATTTGTTATTAGCTACTTACTTATCGACAAGATGTCCAGTAGTGGTTGCACCAGCAATGGATTTAGATATGTATATTCATCCATCTACTCAAAATAATTTAGCTAAAATCCAATCTTACGGAAATGAGCTCATAGACGCTCAGGAAGGAGAACTAGCCTCTGGGCTAAATGGTAGAGGTCGAATGGCAGAACCAGAAGATATTTTAGCTTATTTGAAAAGAGAGAAATGCTAGAAGGAAAAAAGGTCTTAGTAACAGCAGGACCTACGCAGGAAGCAATAGACCCAGTACGTTATATCGGTAATCACTCATCTGGGAAGATGGGGTATGCTATTGTAGATAGCCTAATAGAAGAAGGAGCAGAGGTGATTTTAGTAACAGGTCCAACTTGCTTGAAGCCTAACCAAAATGCTAAAATAGAGGAGGTAACCTCAGCTCAAGAAATGTATGAAGCCGTAGAGCGTCATATTGATCAAATGGATGCTTATATATTAGCGGCGGCAGTGGCTGATTATACGCCAATAACTGTAGCCTCTCAAAAAATAAAAAAGAAAAAGGACACTTTTAGTATAGAGCTAAAAAAAACAATTGACATTGCCAAAACAATTGGGGAAAGTAAAAAGGAGTCACAAATAGCTGTGGGATTTGCTTTAGAAACTAATAACGAAGAAGAAAACGCCCGAAAAAAGTTAATTAGTAAAAATTTAGACTTTGTTGTGTTAAATTCTATGCAGAATAAAGACACTTGTTTTGGTGGGGATAATAATAAAATTACTATTTTAGACAAAGAAAATAAATTAGAGTTTGAAGCTAAGGCTAAAACAGAAGTAGCTAAAGATATTGTAAAACATGTCATTAAGATTTTTCAAAAAAATACTGTGTAATATTTTTCTTTTTTTTACTGTAATTGCTACAGCTCAAGAGCTCAATTGCAAAGTAATAATTGATGCTGATCAAGTGCAGACACAAGAGAAGCAAGTATTTGTAGAAATGCAACAAAACCTTCAGCGGTTTATTAATGACCAACAATGGACCGAAGACGAATTTCAATCTCACGAAAAAATAGATTGTAGTATCGTTATTCAGTTGTCCCAAGGAGATGTAAACAAAGGAGTTTATTCAGGGACGGCTCAGATACAGTCTGTTCGACCAGTTTATAATTCAGGTTACGAAACACCTACTTTTTCTTTTTTTGATAAATATGTAAGTTTTGAATATAGAGCAGGTCAAACCTTGTTTTTTAATCAAAATGCTTACACAAATAACCTCACTTCAATACTTTCCTTTTATGCGTATATGATTATAGGTTATGATTATGATTCTTTTTCGGAGTTGGGTGGTACAAGCTATTTTGACATTGCACGAAATGTTTTAAATGCAGTGCCACAGGGTATTTCGGATGGTTGGCTTAATGGTAAAGATCCTAATAATCGTTGGGGCTTGATGAACCAAACCAATAGCCCTCAAGTAGAGAAAGCACGTATTGCTTACTATCAATACCATAGGTTGGGGATGGATGTTTTTGAAGATAAGCCAAAAGAATCTCAACAACAAGCCATAGCATTTATAAAAGCATTACAAGAAACAAGACAAGTTGTACCTATTAGTATTTATATAGAAGGAATGTTTAAAGCAAAAAGAGATGAATTCATTCTTATTTTTAAAGGCTTAAAAACTTCAAAAGAAAAATCTGATGTTTACAATATTTTGCGTAGTGTAGATCCCGCTAACACAGAAAGGTACCAAGAAATTGTCAGGAATTAGAGATGGGAAGACGCTTGATTAGAATTGCTAAGAAAGATATAATAGCCACAAGCTCTGATTTAATTAATAGAGAATTAGATGTGGTGATGATATCTGCACAAGTATATCATGGAGTTTTTATAGAAATAAAAAGCAATATATTGACAATTCGTAATATGTTAGGGAACAAACATCATCTTGACATTTCTATTATAGATGAAATTATTTACTCGGTATAATGCTCAAAGATTTACACATCTCTAACTATGTTTTAATAGATAAGCTTCATTTGAGTCCTGCTGGTGGAATGAATGTTGTGACAGGAGAGACAGGAGCAGGAAAATCCATAATGCTTGGAGCGGTAGGGTTGCTTATGGGAGCTAGAGCAGATACGAAGACTTTACTCAATGACGATACAAAATGTGTGATAGAAGGCTTGTTTTGTGAGTATACTAATCAAGTAAATGAATTACTCTTCTCTCAAGATATAGAAGTAGAAGCAGAGCTAATTGTAAGAAGAGAAATAGCCCCTTCAGGTAAATCAAGAGCATTTGTCAATGACAGCCCCGTTAAATTAAATTTTCTAAAACATCTTTCTGTCCTACTGTTGGACGTGCACTCTCAGCATGAAACATTATTATTAAAAAAAGCCCAATTTCAGCTTAAAATCTTAGATGGGTTTGCTGAAACAAACGGATTATTGTCGTCTTATTCAAAACAATACACCAACTTTACCCAGTTAAATAAAAAACTGAATATTTTAGAAAGTCAGCAAGCTCAAATGACTCAAGACGCTGATTATTATAACTTTTTATTAAATGAATTTGAAGAGCTAAGCTTAAACCCTGATACAGATTCTGACTTAGAAGAAAAGCTAAAAAAAATAGAAGGAACAGAAGAAATTAAAAACTCATTAAGCCAAGTCGTTCAATCTTTGGAAGATGAACAATATGGTGTTGTAGCAACGTTACAGCAAGTATTAGCCAATTCAAAATACATCAATGAGTATAAGGAGTACCAAGATTTGTATGAGCGATTAAATTCATTATTGATTGAATCCCAAGACTTATCTTTAGAGCTAGGAAATACTAATGATAACTTAATTTATGACAATGAAAAAGCTTTTGAAATAAAAGAAAGAGTTGATGCGATTAACAAATTACTAGTCAAACATCAAGTAATAGATGTGAGTCTTTTGTTGCAAAAGCATGAAGAAATTGCTGAAAAAGTACAGCAATTAGGGAGTGTAGATAAAGAAATTATATCATTACAAAAAGAATTAAAAGAAGTAGAAAAATATTTGGTTCAATTATCTGCTCAGCTTAGTGAAGAGCGTAAAAAATGTATCCCTGATTTACAAAATAGGGTAGTAGGTTTATTGCAAAATCTTGGGATGGAAAATGCAGAGTTAGAAGTTAAACAAGATAAAACAGAAGGGTTTACTGCTTTTGGTTGCGATGATATTCAATTTTTATTTTCAGCCAATAAGGGTTCTCAATTAGCCCCAATTCATCAAGTAGCTTCTGGAGGAGAATTTTCGAGGCTTATGTTTACCCTTAAACTACTTGCTGCCGAGCATCAGCAGATGCCAACCATTATCTTTGACGAGATAGATACAGGAATTAGTGGAGATGTAGCACTTAAAATGGGAGAGATGATGAGGAAAATGGCTCAGTCTCATCAACTTATTATCATCACTCACCTGCCACAGATAGCTGCTAAAGGGCAACAGCATTATTATATTTATAAAGATCACTCATCAGCCAAAACAATCTCGCTGATGAAACAATTAGACAAACAAGAAAGAGTACAAGAACTCGCAAAAATGATGAGTGGAGACAATGCCAGCGAATCGGCACTTAATATCGCCAAAGAATTGTTGGGATTCGATTAGGAATACTTATCTTTGAAGCTTAAATAGAAAAAAATTATGGCTTATAATTTATTAAAAGGAAAAAGAGGGATTGTTTTTGGAGCATTAGACGATAGCTCTATCGCTTGGAAAGTAGCTGAAAAGTGTCATGAAGAAGGTGCTAAATTTGTATTGACAAATGCTGCTCTTGCAATGAAAATGGGGGAAATTAATAAATTGGCTGCTAAAACAGATTCTGAAATCATCCCTGCGGATGCTACTTCAGTTGAAGAAATCGAAAATCTATTTGAGCAAGCAGAAAAAATATTGGGAGGTAAAATTGATTTTATCCTTCACTCGATTGGGATGAGTCCAAATATACGTAAGAAAAAACCTTACGAAGACCTTAATTATAGCTGGTACATGAAATCTATGGATGTATCTGCATTATCATTTCATAAAATAATGAGTGTAGCATACAAAAAAGATCATATGAACGCAGGTGGATCTATTTTGGCATTATCATACATCGCCGCACAGAGAGTATTTCCTGACTATACAGATATGGCACAAGCAAAAGCTTGCTTAGAATCTATTGGACGTAGTTTCGGATATGTTTTTGCTAAGAAAAATGGAGTCCGTGTCAATACGATTTCTCAATCGCCCACAGTAACTACAGCAGGAAAAGGAATTAAAGGATTTAATGCTTTTATTGATTTTGCTGAAAAAATGTCACCATTAGGAAATGCTGATGCTGACGATTGTGCAAATTACTGTGTGAGTTTGTTCTCAGACTTTACCAAAAAAGTAACCATGCAAAACTTAATGCATGACGGAGGATTTTCAAGTACGGGGATTACTGCTGACATTATAGAACAAATGGAAAAATAATAGGAGATTTCCTTGTATTTTTCTATCGGCTTATATAAGGTCAGGCTATTCGCTATATCTTTCCGATAAAAAAATAGGAAAGGATGTCGTTACTATCTCTAAGCCAATTAAGCGAAAAATAGCTTAATTAAAAATACAGACAAGTAATGTGTAGAAATGAGGCTTGTTAATACATTAATAATAAATCAAAGTTTAATCTTTAATTTTAAGGATTAAAATAATTGGAGTGAAATTTTAACTAATGAAAACTATGAAAAAAATATTTCTTTTCCCTATTGTATTGTTGTTTTTACAAACACCCGTTTCAGCACAATTAAATCTTTTTACAGACATTGTATTTGAAGATTCTCTTTTTTTTAGAGCATTAGTTCTCAAAACAACATTAGCAAATAATTTTAATGATCATATAAAACCGTATAATTGCCAGCAATTGACCTCTTTAGATCTTGGCATGTTAGGCTCTTTTGGCGATAAAATTTCATCGATGCCTGAGATTGAATATTTTACTAACTTAACATCACTAATTGTTTCTAACAATAATCTTACAGAGCTAGATTTAAAGAAATTGACAAAATTAACTTATTTAAAAGCTAACAGCAATAATATTACGTCATTTGATTTTTCTATGAATCCTGAAATTACTAAACTAAAAATTTATAATAATAAATACACAACATTAGATCTTACTAGTTTAACTAAACTTAAAACTATAGATTTAGGAAGGTTTTATGGGTCAAGTATTGATTTTTCGCAAAACTTAGCACTCACAGAAACATTTATTCAACAAACAAGTGTGACATCTCTAGATGTTAGTAATAATAAAAACCTAGAAAATCTTTTTTTTATTACTTCAGATTTAACAACTGTTAATATAGGGGTTAATTCAAAACTTACTAAGGTGTCATTACAATATAATAAATTAACAAGCCTTGATCTTACAGGAGTGCCTAACCTTACCAAGGTAAATGTAGAGTCTAATCCTAATTTGAGCTCTGTTTGTGTGTTATCTAGCCATGATACCTCTACATGGAAAAAAGGGAGTAACACAGTTTGGGATGTTAATTGTGATGTCTTAGGGCTGAACAAACCGTCGTCTAATAAAATTAGGATTAAACAAACACTAAATAGTATAATCATTCTTGAAGAAGTAAAGAAATGGGAAATAGTTTCTTTAAATGGTTCTACGGTATTAAAGGGTACTAAAAATGTAATTAATATTTCAAACTTAGGTATTGGGTTGCATATTCTAAAAATCACAGATGGAGAAAGGTATAGTACAATAAAAATAGTTAAATAGGTGTAGTACTTAAAATGTTAGGAGAGAGGTAAAGTAGCTAAGGCTGATTTTGTTTATTTTTTCAATTACTTATTGTGCCTGATTAAAGAAATTGATTTCATGTTTCTTAGTCTGTCTGCTATGAATACCTTGAATGGTGGATTATACTTTTATTTTATCAATGGTTTTTAATGAGTCACTATCATTATATTTAACTGAGTTTACTTCATTCTTTTTCCATTAGTCCAGTATGTATATTACATTTATTTGTACTTAACTCACCTTGCAACGGTCTTAAAATGATTGGTAAAACTCGATTTAAAGTAGAGCGTATTAAAAAGATGGTTTAGAGGTGGTGAAGCTCGATACAGGGGGATTGCAACGGTCTTGCTTTGGTTACAAAAAAAATACCTAAGCCTAATTATCCAAGATAAAAATTTAGGTATTTATATCCTTTACTCAAAAAGGACTTAATACGCTCTTTTGGTGTTTCCGTCTATATAGTTGATGAATGCTCTATTGACTACTTTATTACCACCATCAGTTGGATAGTTACCAGTAAAGTACCAATCACCTAAGTGTTCTGGGCAAGCTTTGTGTAGATTGTCTACTGTTTGATAGATAACTTCTACTTCCGCATTTACTCCTTCTGGAAGAATGATTTTGGCTATTTTTTCTGTGATTTGTACTTGAGTATACATGTCATAAAGTTCCTGAACATAGTTAGGTGACTGCTCTAATGTAATTTGAGAGCGTACACATTTTTCGTAAACCTCTTGTAATCGATATGATTTATTGTCATCTTCAAGTAGAGCTATAAGTGCTCTAAAAGCTACAAATTCTTTCATCTTAGACATATCTATTCCGTAGCAATCAGGATATCTGATTTGGGGTGCCGAAGAAACTATGATGATTTTTTTAGGACTTAATGTATCTAATAACTGTAAGATACTACGCTCTAGTGTTGTTCCTCTTACAATAGAATCATCAATGACTACAATAGTGTCTACGTTTTTGCGTACTACTTCGTATGTAGTGTCATATACGTGTGCCACCAAATCGCCTCTGTGCTTATCTTCAGTGATAAAAGTTCTTAATTTTGCGTCTTTAATTACAATTTTCTCTGTACGAATAGAATAACTCATTAAGGCTTTTAGTTGCTTATCATTAAGCTTTCCTTTTTGTATTTCTTTTATTCTATAATCATTAAGGTGATTGTTTACACCTTCTATTAAGCCCATATAAGCTACTTCTGCAGAATTTGGGATAAAAGAGAATACCGTATTTTCTAAATCGTTGTTGATTTTTTTGAGTACTTGAGGCACTAAAAATCGTCCTAAGTTTTTTCGTTCTTCATAAATCTCTGGATCAGAGGCACGAGAGAAATATATACGCTCAAAAGAACAAGATTTTTTAGGAAGTAAATCAGTGAATTGTATTTCCTTGAACTCTCCTTTTTTATCTATAATTAAAGCGTGACCAGGTGTTACTTCTTTAATTTCCTTATAATCCACTCCAAAAGCTGTTTTAATTGCTGGCTTTTCTGAAGCGACAACAATTATCTCGTCATCGGCATAATAATAAGCAGGTCTAATCCCCGCGGGATCTCTAGCTACAAATGAACCTCCATAACCAGTAAGTCCACACATTGCATAACCTCCATCAAAATCTTTACAGGCACGCTTAAGTACTCGTTCCAAATCCATTTCATTCTCAATGGTTTTGGTAATTTCTCTATTGGTGAATTTATCTTTGAACCTGTCAAACATTAATTGACTTTCTTCATCCAAAAAATGTCCGATTTTTTCTAATACAGTTACGGTGTCTGATTTTTCTTTTGGATGCTGACCAAGCTCTACCAATTTGTTGAATTGATAATCTACATTGGTCATATTAAAATTTCCAGCTACTACAAGGCTTTTACTTCTCCAGTTGCTTTGGCGTAAAAAAGGGTGACAGCTTTCTACACTGTTAACACCATGCGTGCCATATCTAAGGTGTCCCAAAAGTACTTCTCCAGTAAATGCTACATTTTCTTGTAACCATTTTGCATCCTTCATTTTTTCAGGATTGTTTTTGATTACTTTGTTGAATTTTTTATTTACTCGTTTAAAAATATCTGCTATTGGCTGATTGGCAATAGATCGGTAACGGCTGATATAACGAACCCCTTCTGGTACATTTATTTTGATTGTGGCTATTCCAGCACCGTCTTGCCCACGATTATGCTGTTTTTCCATTAGTAAATACAGCTTGTTTAAAGCATAAAGAGGCGACCCATACTTTTCTATATAGTATGAATATGGTTTACGAAGTCTTATTAAGGCAATCCCGCATTCGTGCTTAATAGCGTCACTCATAGTCTTTTTTCAGTTATGCTACAAACATATTAATTATATCTAATACCAATGACCAAGCAATAAAACCTAGTATAATTGGTATTGAAACCAAAACTATAAAGATTTTATGGGCGTAGCTAATTTTAAGTTCTTTTTTAATCGAAAATTCTTTGATGTATAAAAAATATGGTAGTTTAAGATAATAAAATAGTGAAAGAACGGCCGTAAATACGGCAACAATAAAAACAGTGACAAGCAGTGGGTCTTTAGAAAACCCCTCTGACAGCATTAAAGCCTGTAAAATCATAAATTTAGCACTAAAGCCTACTGTAGGAGGTAATCCTACTAAACCAATCATAGCTAGAGTAATAAGAAAACTGAATAAGGGGAAGGTTTTGGATAAGCCAGCAAAGCTTTTTATTTCGGTTGACTTTGTGACTTCTCCTAGCCAATCAATAGCAATAAAAGTTGTGAAATTCAAAAAGACATATATGAAGAGGTAAAAAGTCATTGATTCTAAACCGATAGAGGTATTGCTTGATAATAAGCCTACAATGACAAAACCGCTTTGGGCAATAGATGAGTAAGCGAGTAAGCGTTTGATATCAGTTTGCCTTAGTGCACCGAGATTTCCTATGAGCATTGTTACTATAGCTAGTACTGCTATCATGTTTTTTAAGACATCACTTACGTGAAAATATTGGATTTCGAAAAAAATCATAAATACGCCTATCGCTGCGACCTTAGGAACATAAGCAAATAATGAAGCAACCTTATAAGAGGATCCTTGATACACGTCTGGCGTCCAAAAATGAAAAGGAACAATGGATAGTTTAAATAGAAGTCCTACACTTGTCATTAATACTCCTGCCCAAAACAATGTAGGGACAGAATTGTTGCCGTTTTCAAATAAAAACGTAGTAATGCTGTAATAACTTAAACTATTAGTGTAAGTATATATCCAAGATATTCCATAAGCCATAATAGCAGCGGTGGTAGCACCAAACACAAAATACTTCATCGCTGCTTCTCGTGTAAATCTTTGATCTGAACTGAAAGTAACTAAAGTGTAAGACACTAGAGAAATAAACTCAATAGAGATGAATAACATCAAAAAGTTATTAGACAATATCATCATATTAGCCCCTAATAATAATGACAAGACTAATACGTAAAACTCCATGTTAACGTATTCTTGGTAGTTTTTAAGCGACTTAGATAGTCCAGTATATTGTATCATAACATAAGTGCCTAAGGTCAATAATATTCTTAAAATAATGGAAAGATTAGAAATCTTAATCATAGATAAGAATAGAAAAGTATCACTATCAGCACAAGCTATATACTGATTAAGCTCTAGTATAATGGTGATAATCAATAATGAATTGACTAAAAAATGACCGTAATTACGTACGAAATCAGGTTTAAATAGACCTATTAGCATAAGTGTAATAATGCCAAATATGAGAGAAAGTTCAGGATAGAATCCTGATAGACTTTCGGTGATATGAAGGATTTTACTTGATAGCATTGTTAACGAATTCTACGAACAAATTGACTGAAGGAGCGATTTTACTAATAAGTAACATTGGTAAAATTCCAAAAACAAAAGATAGGGTTACTAAAGGAATCATCATGATACGCTCTCTTAAGGTGATGTCTTTTAAGCTTTTTTTCCAAGAATCATCTTTTAGCCACAGCTTACCAAAAAACACACGTTGTAATGTCCATAAGAAATACCCTGCTGTAAGAACGATACTCAGTAAGGCTATTAAAACCATCCAATGAGGGATTAGTCCAGAAGAAAAAGCACCAATAAAGACCAATACTTCGGCAATAAAAGTAGAGAATGCAGGTAAGCCTAATGATGCGAAAAATGCAATAGTAGTAACAGCAGTATAGTATGGCATTTGTGTGGCTAATCCTTTGAAGCTGTCGATATTTCTGTCTGCCACTCTATCATAAATCACTCCTACTATGATAAATAATAATGCAGATAATATCCCGTGACTAAACATTTGATACACAGCACCAGTCATCCCCTCTACTGTATATGAAGCGATACCTAGCAATACAAACCCCATGTGAGAGACAGATGAATAGGCAATAAGTCTCTTGAGGTCTTTTTGGGCAAGGGCATTATAAGCTCCCCATAATATAGAAATCACACCGAGTAAGGCGACAATCCAAGCCCAGTGAGCACCTTCTTGAGGGAAAATTGTATAAGCAACACGAATGAGTCCATACCCTCCTATCTTTAACAAAATACCAGCAAAAACAACAGATACTGCGGTAGGTGCTTGAACGTGAGCATCTGGCAACCAAGTATGAAAGGGCACAACAGGTAATTTTATTGCGAAACCAATAAACAAACAAATAAAAGCAATAGACCTGGTAGAGTAACCAAATATTTCTTGATTGATGAATGGAGAAAGTAATCCGTCTTGAATGTAATTATTACTATCAGTCATTAATACCATATCAAAGGTATGGACAATAGCTGATGAAGGAATCTGGTTGTTGGCTAATAAGTTTTGTACTGTTGTGATTATTTCGGGTGTAACGGCACTCAGCTGATTGACAAGACCTAGGTTGATTGCGGTAAGGGCTGGGTCAATAACCGAAAGGTATAATCCTACAATAACCAAAAGAATAAAAATAGAGCCAAAAAGAGTGTACAAGAAAAATTTTATTGCAGCATATTCTTTTCTTTTCCCACCCCATATCCCAATTAAGAAATATAATGGTAATAGCATTAGCTCAAAAAAGAGGTAAAATAAAAGTAAATCAAGTGATACAAAACAACCGAAAACGGCAGTACTTAATAACATGTACAGCACGAAATATCCCTTTGTTTTTTTCTGTATATTCCATGAAGCAATTGCCCCAATAAACATTACAATACCACAAAGTAATAGCATTGAGACACTTAATCCGTCTACTCCTACAAAATAATGAGCTGAGATTCCTCCCCAGTTTTTCATCATTACAGAAATCCACTGGATTCGTTCTACAAAAGCAAAGTCTTTTGTGTAAAACAAACCAACAGCATCACTAGGCTGATAAGTGAGATAGACGGTGAGTGCTAAAACTAACTGTATAAAAGTAGTTCCTGTGGCAACCCATTTGAAGAGTTGCTTGCTTGAATCTGGTAGTAGTAACATCACTACTAATGCCAATAAAGGGATGAAAATGATAGTACTTAACATCTATTTTATATTCTAAGTTAAAATATTATACAATAATACGATAAACAAAAGCAATGTACTAGCTACGTAGAGCTGTGCATTTCCACTTTGTAGTTTATTTATGAGTCTTCCGATAGTTTTTAAGCTTTCAGCTAATGATTTTATTAATCCATCTATGATGTTTTTGTCAAATACTTCTACAAACCATGCAATAATAATCTGTTTGTAACCTGCGATTAATACAAGTTTATCAATAATGTTATGGTCTAGCCAAGTGATGAGTTTTGCCTGTTGAATGCTCATCGAAGATATTAGGTTAATTACTTTATCAATAATATGTAAATCTATCCAAGTAAAATATTTGGCAAGTAATAACTGAGGTTTTACAAATGTAGTATTATATATTTTATCTAAATACCAGCTGTTGAATGAGAGTCTAGTTAAGAAGATACGTTCTTTCATTGGTGTATGAATGACTTCGCTTACAAAATCCTTTCTGCCAAACTGATAATAAGAAAAGGCAACGCCAATTAATCCAGCCAGAACAGAGGAAATACTTACAGTATAGTGCCAACTATTTAGCTGACTTGTAGAAAAAGTGTTTGCTGAAACAACTGAATTCATCCAACCCATATTTGAGTCAAAAGGGTTGTATGAAAATACAAAAAACAAAGAGAGTGATGCTAAAATAATGATAGGAATGCGCATTAACCAAGGGGTCTCAATTACTTTTTCGTAAGCACCAGCTAACTGAGGATGAAATTTTTCTAATCTAAAATCGTGAAAATAAATCATAAATACTTGCCTAAACATATAAAAAGCAGTCATAAGTACTGTGAATATTGCTGTGATGGGAATAATGTAGTAGATAGGGTTTTGTGTTTCTGCCCAAGCAAAAAGAGCAGTAATAATTGCATCTTTAGACATAAATCCAGAAAAGAAAGGCAAACCTGCTAAGGATGCTGTTGCAATCATATAGGCGTAAAACGTGATGGGCATTCTTTTGCGTAAGCCTCCCATTAATCTCATGTCTTGAGGGTCAAAGTCAACATTGACTCCATTTTTTTTCATTTCTAACTTTACGTGGTGCATAGAGTGGATAACAGCACCCGCAGACAAAAACAGACAAGCTTTAAAAAAAGCGTGAGTAATAAGATGAAATAAAGAAGCGTCATAAGCCCCAACTCCCATCCCCATTACCATATAACCCAGTTGAGAAATAGTTGAGAATGCCAACACCTTTTTGATATCAGTTTGAGAAATAGCGGAGAAAGCTCCTATTACACTTGTTATTAATCCAATAATTGTGATAAGCAATGATATGTCGGGTGTAAATATAAAATTGATTCTAAAAAGTAAATAAATCCCTGCTGCAACCATTGTAGCGGCGTGGATTAATGCTGATACAGGAGTTGGTCCTTCCATGGCGTTGGGTAGCCAAACGTGTAAAGGAAATTGTGCTGATTTACCCATTGCTCCAAGAAATAGACCAAGCCCAGCGAGGCTTAGCCAAGGACTAGGGATGTTGCTAATGAGACCTGGAAGTTCTGTAATGGTTAAGGTGTTGGTGAAGTGTATGATGATAAGTATTGCCATCAAAAAACCTGCGTCTCCAACTCTATTGACGATAAAAGCTTTTTTGCTAGAATAACTAGCGGATTCTTTTGTGAAGAAAAAACCAATTAAAAGATAAGACGAGAGTCCTACTAGCTCCCAAAAGATGAAAATTTGTAATAAATTATCGGCTAGTAAAATCCCAAGCATAGAAAATGTAAATAAGCCTAAATAAGAGAAATATTTTTCAAAATGTTTATCTCCTCGAATGTATTCGATAGAAAATAAATGAACCAAGAAAGAAATGAAATTGACGAGTAAAACCATTAAAGCGGTTACTTTGTCTATTCTTATACCAATATTAAAGATTGTGTTTTCAGAAACCCTAAACCATTCAATACTATAGTAATGAGTGTTGCCTGCGTAGGTTTGCATAAATATGACGATACTTATTATGAAACTAAAAAAGATAAAAACAGTAGCACCTACACCTCTGTAGCTAGAAACTCTTCTACCAAAGAAAATCAAAAACAGAAATACCGCCAAAGGCATCAAAAATACTATAAGAGATAATAATATTGTTGTATCAAAGCTACTGATGGGTGATATGGTGGTCAGTAAATTCACCCTTTTAATTGATTGATTTCATCCAAGTTAGATGTCTTGTAATATCTGACGAAAGCCAAAATTAAGGCTAATCCGATTGAAGCTTCTGCAACAGCAATTACAATGATAAATAGAGCCGTAATACTTCCCTCTGTACCACAAGCTACAAAGTTAAGCGTTGCCGAGTTAAGCATTAATTCAATTCCCATTAGTATCATTATCAAATTACGTTTGATAATAACGATTGTTAAACCAATACTAAATAAAAGAATGCCGATATATAAATAATATTCGCTAATCATCTGTCTCTATTTTGGATGCGATATACACAGAACCAATTAATACTACTAACAAAAGTATGGAGATAATCTCTAAAGGGAGTAAATAATCGGTCATTAGTAATTTCCCGATTTCTTTAGTTCCTTGTTTGTAAGGAAGTAGTGATGTCGTTTTTCCTGATTGAAATAAAAGGTAAGAAAGTCCCCCCAAAGTACTGGTCCCTACAAGAACTCCGAATAGAGGGTGTCTTTTTTGAGTACTTAAAGATTTTTTGTCGCTAGTTTTTTTTGTAAGCATAATCCCAAATATGATAAGGATGAGTACTCCGCCTACGTAAACCATGATTTGAGTAGAGGCTAAAAAATCGTGTCCTAATAAAGTGAAAATTCCTGCGATAGCTAGTAGACTTATGATTAAGCTTATTGCTGCGTATATTATTTTGTTAAAAAACAATACTACTAAAGCAGATGAGATTGTTAAAACAGCAAAGCTTGTCATCAATATTTGATATATAATCTCATTACTCATCTTTTTTAGGTTTAGGAGCTATTTTGGGCTTTAGTGTGGCAGTTTTTTTTGTAGGGATGACTATTTTAGGTTTGATGACAGGTTTTACAGTATTAGTGTCATTACTTTCTTTTTTTTGAGTTGGTATCTTGGGTTTAATGATCGTATTAGGTTTCTTAACCCCAAGGATTTTTATTTTAGGCTTAGCAACTGTTTTTACGTTAGTATTAGCATTTGTAGAAGGTTTTTTGATTAATATTTTAGGCTTAATTTCTCCAGCAGGCTTGATTGTAGGTTTTGCGGTAGCTCTTTCTGTTGCTTCTTGCTCTCTTTTTGCTTTTTTGACGGCCTGAATCAAATCAAATTCTTCTTGTTTTTCTGTCGCTTCTTTAGGACTAAGGTCACTATAATGGTATAATAATTTATCCACTGAATACTCTGAGTAATCATAGGTTTTGGTCATTGTAAGGCATTCTGTTGGGCAAACTGTTGTGCACAAACCACAGTAGCAACATTTTGCCATGTCAATATCAAATTTGGCAGCGTACAAACGTACAGAAGATCCGTCAGAGGTTTTTCTGATTTCACTCGCACTCCTTATTGGGTCTATTTCTATGCAGTTTACCGGGCAGATTTTTACACATTTATCACAAACGATGCAATCTTCCATTACATTGTCTAAGCGATAACGTCCGTGATCTGGTACAGGAATGATTTCGTTTGGGTATTGTACAGTAATTGCACCTTCTTGATTGTCAAAATAATTATCTGATTGAATATTTTTGCTGTACTTTTTTCCAATCCAAACTTTCCATAGGTGTTTCCATGAGAGTTTCATGCCTGCTAGTAAAGTAGTGTATCCCTCGGCTATATTGCCCCAATATGTAAGATGAGTTCCTTTCAAATTATATCATCATTAATCGCCAAACACCTGCTAGTAATACAAATAATATAGATAATGGGGTTAATACTTTCCAACAAAAGTACATGAGCTGATCTATTCTAAGTCTAGGGTAAGTCCACCGTACCCATAAAGAGACTAAAATCCAAATGATTGCTTTTGAGAATAACCAAAACATACCCCAAAGCAAGCCTGATATTCCTTTGATATCGCCAGTTGTCCACTCGGCTAATCGTATATCACCAATATTAGGGAAAGGTGTATTCCATCCTCCAAAGAATAGAATAGTGCCAAGTAATGCCATTAGTAACAATATAGCATATTCGCCAAGCATAATCATTGACCACCTAAAGCCACTGTACTCGGTATGGAATCCTGCGATGATTTCTGATTCTGCTTCGGCGATATCAAAAGGACCTCGGTTGGCTTCTGCCAATGAGGCAATAAAAAATACTACAAAGCCTATGATGGCAAAAGGAAAGCGTATGATATTCCACGATAAAACTCCTCCCATATCTGAGATATTAATATTTAAAGATTTTAGCCCAAACAAATAGCTTTGCCCTGTATAGAGATAGCTTTGCTGAAATGATAGTTCTTGCAAGTCTAGGGTTTGTCCAATCATAAGCATTGCTAAAATAATCAAGGTGAGCGGCACTTCGTAAGAGATGATTTGAGCAACTGCTCTCATGGCACCAAGTGTTGAGTATTTGTTGTTAGAACCCCATCCCGCCATTATATAACCAATAACGTCTAAAGAAATAATAGAGATTAAATAAAAAGCTCCTACTTCGGTGCTAGAACCGATGCAGTTTGGCGACAATGGAATGGTTGAAAATCCCGATAAAATAGCAGCTACAATTACTACTGGTGCTGATAAAAAGATTATCCTAATTCCTGCTTTAGGTACTAAGTCTTCTTTTTGGATGAGTTTAAGTAGGTCGGCTATGGTTTGTAATAACCCTTTGTAACCTACCTCTACAGGACCAAGCCTGTCTTGTACAAAACCAGCTACTTTTCGTTCTGCCCACACCACAAAAATGGTGTAAATTAGTATGAATGGTAGTATGATGAGAAATGCTGTCATTTCTAGGTTTATTTTAGCTGGTAAAAGTAATCATTATTATTTGAGTCTGCAATAAATAATACTCTTATGAGAGCAAAATTTTATTTTGTTTTTTGTTGTTTTTTTAATGATTTTTAATTTTTTATACTGAGTAATTAAAAATTTATTGTGTTTTGTTTGGGGTTACTGGTTTTGGCTTAGGGATAGAAGTGGAAATCCTTCCCGATTTTTTATCGGGAAGATTGGGAACGGATAGCCCGACTCCGAGGTACGAGGAGGAAGCTCCTGTTTTTATTTTATATCATTTCAAAAAAAAACAGACTTGATGCCTTCTTCTTGATTTTTTAAACTAATTCAATTAGTTTGCATTAATGAGTGAAAAGAAGATTTTAGATCTTTCGGAAGACGATAGACCACGAGAAAAATTAATGCTAAAAGGTGTGAAGGCTTTGAGCGATAGTGAGTTGATAGCGATATTGATTGGCAGTGGTAATCGTGAGCAAAATGCGGTGGAGTTGGCTCAGGATATGCTGGGGTCTTGTGGTCATCGATTGGATGTTTTTGCTCGGCTTTCTGTGCCAGATTTGATGAGATTTAAAGGGATTGGTGAGGCAAAAGCAATTAGTATTGTAAGTGCTTTAGAATTGGGTAAAAGGCGGAAGGGATCGAAGGTAGAAGAGATTAAGATCACTTCCTCGAAGGATGTTTATGAGGTACTTCGACCTTATCTTTTGGACTTGAATCATGAGGAGTTTTGGGTTTTGGCATTGTCTAGGGCTAATAAAGTAATGAAAACAATGCAGATTTCTAAGGGTGGTGTATCGGGGACAAGTGTTGATTCTAAAGTAATTTTTAAATTAGCATTAGAACAAAGAGCTTCGGCAATTATATTGGTTCACAATCATCCTTCTGGACAATTGAAACCAAGTGAGGCAGATAGGCGGATAACGAAGAAATTGGTAGAGGCAGGGAAGCTGTTGGAGATTCCTGTGTTGGATCATGTTATATTTTGTAATGAGGCGTATTATAGCTTCGCAGATAAGGGAGAGTTATGAAGAAAGTGGCTGTGGTAGGTGTTTTGGCGATAGTTTTAGGGATGGTTATGATAAGTGTGTTTTCATCGTCAAGTAATTATATAGATACTGTAAGTCAAGAAAGAGAGGAATTGTTGGCTTTTATGCAACGTAACTTTGATTCTCCTTTTGATGCTAAAAATCCTCCTCAACAACTTTATTTTTATGAGGTAGATGAAAAATATAGGGTGGAAATAAAGGTGGTGTTGCTAGATGGGGATGATTACGTACAAATTCAGCAGACAAGTGGAAAGTCTCCTAAAATGTATAAAAAAGTGGCTCGCTTAGAGTTTGTCTTACATAAAAAAGCTTGTGTTTTGTTTCTGTATCAGAATGAAGAAAACCCCAGTGATTTATTATTGCCTTTTGGGGATGAAACTAACGGAAAATCTACTTATGATACAGGAAGGTATTTGCACGTAAAACCAAGGGTTCTTCAAGAGAAAAAATATTTGTTAGATTTTAATATGGCTACTAATCCTTATTGTGCGTATAATGATGAGTATATTTGTCCTATTCCGCCTAGAGAGAATGTGTTAGGAATAGCTATCCCTGCAGGAGAAAAAAAATATCATCGATGAAAAAAGTATTATTTGTGTGTTTAGGGAATATTTGTCGATCACCAATGGGTGAGGGGGCTTTGCTTAAAATCCTTGACGATAAAGAGAGGAAAGATATTGCCGTAGATTCGGCGGGGACATCAGCTTATCATGTTGGGCAACGGGCAGATGGCAGGATGCGAAAAATGGCAATGAGTTATGGAATTAACCTTAAGTCTAGGGCAAGACAAGTGGAGGTAGAAGATTTTGAGAAATTTGATTATATTATAGCAATGGATAAAAAGAACTATGTTGAGCTAGATCAAATGAAAAATGAAGACAATAGGGCAAAATTAGTATTGATGAGGGCTTATGATGAAGATGATTTGTTTAAAGATGTTCCTGATCCATATTATGGTGGCAAGTCAGGTTTTGAAGAAGTGTATCAAATAGTAATGCGATCGTGTGAAAAATTTTATAATGATGAATTGGTTTAGTTTTTTCTGTGTGATGGTATTGAGTATTGCCTCTGTGCAAGCTCAAGAGATAAAAGGGTTTGTGACGGTAGGTGTGTCGGGTAATCAGATAGATGGGGATCTTTTGGCTGGGTATCACTTGGTGGGTGCTTATGGAGGTTTAGGCATTAAGGCGGATGTTTCGGATGGTTTTGAATTGTCGTTTCAGTTGAATTTGGCAAGAAAAGGTGCTAGAAACCCAGCTAATGCTTTAAGTGTTTCTTTATTGTATATTGATGCTCCTGTTGTTGCGTCTTATGTTTATAAGGATTTCCGATTTGGCTTAGGAGCTTATGTTGCTCGTTTAGCTTCTGCTAAAGCTAGGCAAGGTGCTATCAAAAATGATATTTCTACCCTACTAAATAAAAATGATTATGGATTGGCTTTAAAATTGGCAATTGCTGTCATCGAAGAGTTAGACGTAGAGTTAGGTACAGAATACAGCCTTCGTTCTATACGTAAAGATCCTGTTGTATGGTATAATAATACAATTCAACTAGGTATTAGGTATGGGTTTTAAGTAATTGGCACAGCGTAGGAATGCTTTATTTCTCCCATTACAAAGGTGCTATGGGCACTTCCTATATTGTCAATCTCACCAAGGTGGTTGATAACAAAATTTTGATACTCTTTCATGTCTTTGACGAGTACTTTTAACAAAAAATCATAATCCCCAGAAATATTATAGCATTCAGTAACTTCGCTTAGAGATTTGATGTCTTTCACAAACTGATTTCCAATTTCTTTGGTATGTTCTTTTAATGTTATATTACAAAAAACAACTAAAGCCTTATCAAGCTTGTCTGCGTCTAATATTGCTACATATTTTTGAATATACCCTAATTTTTCTAATCGTTTGATACGTTCAAAAACAGGTGTAATAGAAAGGTGTACTCTTTGAGCTAGATTTTTTGTAGTCGTGTTAGAGTTGTTTTGTAAAAGATTGAGTAATTGATTGTCAATTTTGTCTAGTTGATACATAGAATTTTTTTCTTTAAAACGATGTTTTTTTATATGAAAAGGATTTAAAATCTTTATATATATACAAATATAGTATATTCATCCTAATTTTATCTTTAATATAAGAATATTAAACCTTATTTATAAATTTGTATAGAATTTAAAACTAAAAACAAAAGATATGAAAACTTCTATATTAGGATATCCAAGAGTGGGTAGTAAAAGGGAATTAAAAAAAGCATCTGAAAAATATTGGAAAGGAGAGATTTCTTCTGATGAGTTATTAAAAATTGGAGTAGTAATTAGAAAAGAAAAACTCTCACTTCAACAAAGTTTGGGTATTGACTTGATACCATCTAATGATTTTTCTTTTTATGACCAGATGTTAGATATGTCACTAACAGTAGGTTGTATTCCTAAAAGATATAGTAGTGTTAAAAACACCCGAAATCAGTTAGATCTTTATTTTGCTATGGCAAGAGGTATTCAAAAAGATGGTTTTGACATTACTGCTATGGAAATGACCAAATGGTTTGATACAAATTATCATTATATTGTTCCAGAGTTTGATAAAAATCAAACATTTGAATTGTTCTCATCTAAAATCGTTCATGAATATCAAGAAGCTTTAGATTTAGGCATCAAGACTAAGCCTGTAATTATTGGTCCTGTTACCTATCTTTTGTTAGGAAAAGAAAAAGAAGAGGGGTTTCATAGAATAGAGCTATTAGATGCTATTTTGCCTATTTACTTTGAATTACTTGAGCAATTAGACGCTAAAGGAGTTGAGTATATTCAATTTGATGAACCTTGCTTAGCGTTAGATCTTTCTAAACAAGAACAAGACGCTATTACAAAAACATACACAAAAATAGCAGAAAAATTTCCTTCAATCAAAATAGTTCTTACAAGTTATTTTGAGGCATATCAAGACAATTTGAATACAGTATTAGAACTACCAATTCATGCTTTGCATTTGGACTTGATAAGAGCTTCTACCCAATTAGATGAAGTATTAAAAGCTAAATCATTTAATAAAAAGCTCATTTTGTCTTTAGGAATTGTTGATGGCAGAAATGTTTGGAAGAATGATTTTTTAACCTCTTTAGAAGTAATCAAAAAAGCCGTTAATACTCTTGGAGAAAATAAGGTTTGGATATCGTCATCTTGTTCATTATTACATAGTCCATATGATTTAGACTTAGAAACGAATGAGGAAAATCTACCAAAAGAAGTGAAGCAATGGTTGGCTTTTGCTAAGCAAAAAGTAGATGAAATAGTAACACTTAAAAAATTAGCTAGTGGAGAAATTGATAAGAATACAGCAGAAAAATTAGAGGAGAATAAAAAAGCTAATCAAAACAGAAAAACCTCTACCCTTATACATAACCAAAAAGTGAAGCAAAGAGTTGCTAATTTAACGACTAATGATAGCCAAAGAGCATCTAAATTTTCTACTCGTCAGCAGAAACAAAGAGAAGAATTAAATTTACCATTATTTCCCACAACCACAATAGGTTCTTTTCCTCAGACAAAAGAGGTAAGGTCTTGGAGGGCTAAATTCAAGAAAAATGAATTAACACAAACCCAGTATGATGAGCTGATTCAAAAAGAAACGGAAGAAACTATTCGATTTCAAGAAGAAACGGGAATAGATGTATTAGTACATGGAGAGTTTGAAAGAAATGACATGGTAGAGTATTTTGGTGAAAAACTAGAAGGCTTTGCTTTTACTAATTTTGGTTGGGTACAAAGTTATGGAAGTAGATGCGTGAAGCCCCCAATTATTTTTGGAGATGTTTCTAGACCAAACCCTATGACTGTCAAATGGTCTTCTTACGCACAATCACTTACCTCAAAACCAGTAAAAGGAATGCTAACAGGTCCTGTTACCATTTTGCAATGGTCTTTTGTAAGAAACGATCAAAAACGATCAGAAACTTGTCGGCAAATAGCACTAGCTATTAGAGATGAAGTAAATGACTTGGAACAGGCAGGAATTAAGGTAATTCAAATAGATGAACCAGCTATCAGAGAAGGACTGCCTCTTCGTAAGAAAAATTGGAAGAATTATTTAAATTGGGCTGTAGAATCTTTTCGTATTTCGGCAAGTGGTGTTGCAGACAAAACACAAATTCATACACATATGTGTTACTCAGAGTTTAATGACATCATAGCAAGTATAGCAGATATGGATGCAGATGTAATTACTATTGAGACTTCTCGATCAGAGATGGAATTACTAGATGTTTTTGTTGATTTTAAATATCCAAACGAAATAGGTCCAGGAGTTTATGACATCCATTCGCCAAGAGTACCTACTGAAGATGAAATAGAAAACCTCTTAACAAAAGCGAGCGATTTGCTTCCCGTAAATCACATTTGGGTTAATCCAGATTGTGGATTAAAAACAAGAGACTGGCCAGAAACAAAGTCAGCGCTTATTAATTTAGTAAATACAGCAAAAAAAATGAGGAAAAAAGTAGCAGTGTTATACTAAACAAATAGTATTAATCTTCTTTAATAAGAATCGTCTAGCATCAAGCTAAACGGTTCTTATTTTTAGAGTACACTACTCATTTAATAAGCTATGCATATATTACGTTTTATTATTATCAACCTGATGGGTGTGTGTTTTTTTAACGTAAAATATTGATAATAAGCGATTTGTAAAGTGTGATAATACTGTCTTATATCCATCTGGTTAATAATGGTGAGTTATTATGTAACCATTAAGGGTTTTATTCGGTACAATAGTTTATGGTTTGGGTTGTTATTATAGTTGGTTTAGTTTTAATTTACTTTTTGGTAAGCTTATTCTTTTTGTTTAAACAAAGATCTTTAATTTTTGAACCAAAAGCATTGCCTCAAGACTATGTTTTTGATTTTAAAGGAGATTTTGAAGAAAAAACGATTGACTTATTTCTCGGAAGCGTTAATTGTTTACGTTTTAAAGTAAGTAACCCAAAAGGCTGTGTGATGTTTCATCATGGCAATGAAGGAAATCTGTTACGGTGGGCACCTCAACATGAGAAATTCACAAAACATGGCTACGATGTATTTGTATATGATTACAGGACTTATGGAAAAAGTAAAGGAGTACTTACAGAGAAGATGCTAATGAGAGACGCTAAGAGACTACATTCATATCTATTACTGCATTATAAGGCAGAGGATATTATCCAGTATGGAATATCCTTAGGGACTGGGATTGCTACTAAGCTCTCTGTTAAAGTGAACCCCTCCTTGTTGATTTTAGAAACTCCGTATATTTCTATGTTGGAAATGGCAAATAGAAAGGCACCTTATCTGTGGAATGTTTTTTTACTTAAATTCCATATTCGTACAGATAAATCAATACGTAAATTAAAATGTCCAATTTATCTATTTCACGGTACGGATGATGCTACTATTCCCTATAAAGACAGTGTGATTTTATCTCAATTAAATCCGAATTCTCATTTAACTACTATCAAAGGGGGGCATCATAGTGATCTATTTACTTTTGAAATGTATAATACTCAAATGGCACAAATATTAGGGTAGATAAAAATTTCGGAATGATTTTTGAAGTAAGGTAAGTAGGTTAAGAGTGAAAAAAATACTACATTATACCCTCGTTTAAAATGAAAGAAATTATGAAAAAGATATTGTTAAGCTTCGTTGTGTTTTTACTTATTTCTAGCTCAGTATTTTCACAAGACAGAATAGGAGGGTTTGTAGAAGATCGGTTTATAGAAGACGGTACATATAGTCAAAGTATTCAATTTGATAAATTAACAGATGTTTATATTGCTTTTGCCTCTCCAGACGCTAGTAAAAATAGTGTTAAATGGAGATTTGCAGAGATGAACATCAAACGTTTTGTAGGCACAGCACATAAAGTTAATGTAAGGGCTCATATGTCTATCGGTGGTGCGGCAGTTGGTAATACAGGGTGGACAACTATTATATCTACAAGTACAAAACGTAAAGCTTTTGCTAAAAACGTAGCTCACATTGTCAAAACTTTTAGATTTGATGGCATTAACCTCGATTGGGAATTCCCAGCAGGGCAGTACGCCACTAATTTTGCCACTTTAGCCACTGAGATTAGAGCAGAACTAGATTTAATTGAAATCGAAACAGGAAAAACCCTAGAGCTTTCTGCCGCAGTAGCACCTTTACAATGGAACAATGCAGGGATTAACAGTACCTTTATCTCTAAAATGGATTATATATTAGTAATGGCATTTGATGACGGTAACTGTGGGTCTTGTGGTGGACCTAATCACTCATCACTTACGCATGCAACTAATGCAACTAATTATTGGATCGATACAAAGGGAGCTAATGCTAATCAAATTATCATAGCAATTCCTTTTTACTCTAATTCCAAAACACATTATAATTCCTTTTCAACAAGTAACCCTTCTGCTTATTATAACGATGCAGATGGGGCTTATGGTGGGCAACTGTATAATTCTCGTCCCTTGATAGAAGCTAAAATAGATATGATTACTGATAAAGGAGGAGCAGGAGTTTTTGCTTGGGAGCTGACTCAAGACAGGACTGATCAATACTCTCTTTTGGGGGCAATTGCCGATAAATTAGGAGATGCTTTAAACTGCCCTGGGTCTAGCTTAGGGGGAGATATAACGCTTTGTGATCAACCATTATTGGTGCTAGATGCAGCAGTTAATAAACCAGGGGTTACTTACAAATGGTATAAAAACAACCAATTATTGTCAGGAGAAATGGCAGAAACGTACACTACTTCTAAATCTGGCACATACAAAGTGGTTAGAACCCTAGTAGGTTGCACAGACAAAGAATCAGAAATGACATTGACAAGTAACATACTCGATATAGATCATCAAGTTGTTTGTAAAAACAGTACAGCTACAATCATAGTTAATAATCCTTCTGGCACTATAGAGTGGTTTACAACCAAAACAGGAGGCACAGCTATTGCTACTGGTGACTCATATACAACCCCAGCTTTATTAAACACCGTAAACTATTATGTCAGTACACAAGCAGTAGCCACGGGAGGCTCTTGCACAGGTACAGACGATTGGGATGCTTCAGTATCATATTGGGGGCAAGCACTTGTTGTGTATCAAAACAAAAAATATAAAGCAGGTTGGTGGACTCAAGGAGATGTCCCTACTGCTGGTGGCGTTTGGACTTATCAAGAAGATTGCGGGAGCACTTCTTGTGCTAGAGCCGAAGTAATACTTACCGTAGAGGTATGTGATGGTATTTATGATGCAGAAGACAATATCGCACTTAATATTTTTCCAACATTGACTAGTGACAATATTAAATTAGAATTTATAGACGGCTCTATAATTGATGCCGTGCAAGTAATCGCTTTAGACGGTAGTGTCGTAGCTAAATATACGGTAGCCGAAAGTAAATTCACATTACCAATGTCATCCCTGCAAGCTAATATGTACCTTTTAAGAATCACAAGTGGGATTAATACTTATGTAAAAACAGTAGTGAAGCAGTAAATTAAGGATACTGAATAATATCTCTCATGGTGTTTTATTACTAATCAATTATTACTACAATTAATTAGAAAAATCCTTCCTTGTAGAATCAAAGAGGTGTGTTTAAATAGTAATTAATTCGGGAATCCCCTCACTCGCCGAAAAAGCTCATACGTGTCTAGGTCTTTGCTCCCAATCTTTATGATCTTGTTATACCAGTTTAACTATAATATGAGTCTAATTTAGATTGAATTGTTTTTTG